>NZ_JBITJV010000002.1:272608-539234 GCF_044460385.1 Streptomyces sp. NPDC050121
ACCCCCCCCCCCGCGCCCCGGCGGGGGGGGGGGGCGCCCCCCCCCCCCCCCCCCCCCCCCCCCCCCCCCTCCGCCTTGCGATGCACCGCACCAGACGCCGCGGGCCCCGCCCTCCGGGCGGACGACGCTACTTTCGAAACACGCCCTAGCCGACGTTGGCGCCCTTCGGGATGCCGTACGCCCGCTCGACGCGCAGGCGCAGCACCAGGCGGCGGTCGCGGACCATGGCGGCACGGTAGTCCTCCCAGTCGGGGTGCTCGCCCATGACGTCGCGGTAGAGGCGGATCAGTTCCTCGACGGTGTCGTCGTAGGGGTCCTCGGCGACCGGCGTGAGGTCGGCGGTGCCCTCGGCGACCGTGTAGGCACGATGATCGGGTGCGCTCACGTGGTACGAGACCCGGGGATCACGGCGCAGGTTGCGGGTCTTGGCGCGGTCGTCCGTGACGGAGATCCGGATGACGCCCTCGTCCGGGTAGTAGTGGTGCGAGACGTTCGACAGCTGGGGGCGGCCGTCTCGCTTGAGGGTGACCAGTACCCCGCCGCGGCCCTCGGAGAGCAGCGCGAGCAGTGCGTTCTGCGTCGTGTCCTGAGTCATATCCGCACAACCCGCACCCCTCGGCGCACATTCCCCGCCACCGACAGTAGACAATGTCTACGACCGTCCGGTAGACACTGTCCATGCACAGACCGGAGCCGCCCGAGCAACACTCGTCCGACCAAGACTCGTCCGATCAAGACTCGTCCGATCAGGACTCGTCCGATCAGCAGTCCTCCGATCAGGACCTGCGCACCCGCCTCGTCGACGTCGGCGTGGACCTGGTGTCCCGGGAGGGCGTCGGGGCGCTGACGCTACGGGAGATCGCCCGCCGGGCGGGCGTCTCGCACGGGGCGCCGCGCCGCTACTTCCCCACCCATCTGGAGCTGCTGTCGGCCATCGCCCGCCGCGGTTTCACCGATCTCGGCGTACGCGTGACGGCGAGCGGCGCCGGCGGTGACGAGAGCGCGGACCCACGAGGGCGGGTGGCCGAACTGTCCCGCGTCTACCTGGAGTTCGCCATGGAGAACCCTGGAATGTACGAGCTGATGTTCCGTCACGATCTGCTGGAGAGCGGTCACTTGCGGCTGCGGGACACCAGTCTGCCGTTGTTCGGCGTGCTGGTGGACCTGATCGGGCGGGCGCGCCCCGACGCCGACGCGCGAGCCGTCGCGGGCGCACTGTGGGCGAACCTGCACGGCATCGCCCAGCTGTGGCGCTGGGGAAGCCTCCAACTCGCCACGGGCGCCGACGACTTCGCCACGCTCCTGCACACGACCCTGGACGCGCATCTCGGTCCGCGGGCCGCGAGGTGAACCGTTCCCTGGCGCTCGCGAGCAGTGTGGCCGGTGCCATGGTGGTCGCCCTGGACGGCACGGTGCTCACTGTCGCCCAGCCCACCCTGCGCCGCGACCTGCACGCCTCCTTCGCCCAGGTCCAGTGGATCAGCACCGGCTATCTCGTCGCGGTGGCAGGCCTGTTGGTGTTCGCCGGGCGGCTGGGCGACCTCTACGGCCACCGGCGCGCCTACGCCGTCGGCATGCTCGGCTTCGGCGCCGCCTCGGCGGGCATCGTGCTGGCGCCGGGCGTCGGCTGGGTGATCGGACTCCGGGTCGTCCAGGGAGTGTTCGGGGCCCTGCTGCAACCGGCCACGCTGGGCATGCTGCGGACGGCGTACCCACCCGACCGGCTACGGACGCCGATCGCGGTCCGTACCGCCTGCATCGGCGTGGCCGCGGCGGCCGGACCGGTGGTGGGCGGGGCGCTGGCCACGGAGTTCGGCTGGCGGTCGGTGTTCCTCCTCACCATCGCGCCCACGCTGCTGTTCGGCGCGCTCGCTCTCACCTCCCGGGACCGGGACCAGGACCAGGACCAGGACCAGGACCTCCCACGCTCCCCCGCACCCGTCCCGCTCGACCTCCCCGGCGCCCTGCTGCTGGCCGTGGCGCTGGCCTGCCTGGTGCACGCCCTCGTCAGCCTGCCCGGTCTCACCTGGTCGGCCCCGGTCGCCCTCGTCGTCGGCGCCGCCTTCGTACGGCACGAACGCCGCACCGCCTCACCTCTGCTGCCGCCGGACGTGATCGGCTCCCCGGCGGTGGGCGGGGCCCTCGGCGTGCTCGTCGTCGCGTCCGCGGCCCTGAACGGCGGGCTGTTCGTCTGCGTCTACGTCCTTCAGGACGACCTGCGGCTGACGCCGCTGCGCAGCGCGCTGCTCAGCCTGCCGCTGGCGGTGTTCCTGGTGGCCGCCGCGCCCGTCTCCGCCGTCCTGCTCCGCCGGGCCGGCGCCCGCGCCACGGTCGCGGGGGCGACGGCCCTCCTCTCCGTCGGCCTCCTCGTGCTCGCCCGAGCCTCCGGGTCCGTGGCCTTCTGCGCCGGGTTCGCGCTGGTGGGCGCCGGGTTCGGCGCCGTGATGGTCGCGGCGACCCATGTCGTCGTACGGCAGGCCCCCGCGAAGTGGGCCGGGGTCGCGGGCGGGTTGCAGCAGACGGCGATGAACGTGGGCCCGGTGCTGGGCGTTGCGTCGGCGACCGTGCTCATGACTCTCGGCGCGGCGCGTACGCCTCTCCTCGTGCTGTCGTGTGCGGCCGCGGCGGCGCTGCCGCTCTGCCGGGCGCTACCGAGCCGCGCGCGCCCCGGCGCACGTTCCCCTTCCGGCGGTCCCCCGGCTGGTGGAAGCGACGCAACGCACACAGGACAGGGCACCGAAAAGGGGTCCGCACACGCGTTCCCTACGCGACCATGAGGTCTGAGGTCGTCCGGGCGGGGTAGGGCCTGTCCCGCACCTTGAGAGAGCGCACCGGAGGAGAACGATGGCACTGCTGCGACAAGAGGTCGACCCGAGCGAGGTCGGGCTGGACGCGAAGGCGCTGGACCGCCTCGACCAGCACATCGCCCACTATGTCGACGAAGGGCGCCTGCCGGGCTTCCTCGTGGCGGTCTCCCGTGGCGGCCGGGTCGCCCACCTCACCGCGCACGGCCGTCGCGACGTCGCCGCCGGGCTGCCCGTCGGGCCCGACACCCTCTACCGGATCTACTCGATGACCAAGCCGGTCACGTCGGTCGCCGCGCTGATACTGATGGAGGAGGGCCGCCTGCGGCTCGACGACCCGGTCGCCGAGCACCTCCCGGCCTTCGCCGAGCAGCGGGTGTACGCGGGCGGCTCCGGCGCGGGGCTCACCACCCGCCCGGTCGAGCAACCGCTGCTCGTGAAGCACCTCATGACCCACACCGCGGGGCTGACCTTCGCCTTCTACCACTGTCACCCCGTCGACGCGCTCTACCGCGAGGCCGGCCTGGAGTCGGCGGTGCTGCCGGGCTCGGACCTGGCCGGGACGGTGGAGGCGTACGCGCGGCTCCCGTTGCAGTTCGAGCCGGGCACGCAGTGGAACTACTCGGTGGCCACCAACGTCCTGGGCCGGATCATCGAGGTCGTCTCCGGCCGGCCACTGGACGAGTTCATCACCGAGCGAATCTTCCGCCCGCTCGGCATGCCGGACGCCGGCTTCCAGGTCACGGACGAGCAGGCGGGCCGGCTGGCCGAGCTGTACGGCGACACCGACGACGGCCGTATCGAGCCGATCCCGGGCCTGCCGCTGTTCGGCCGGCCGCGGTTCCTGTCCGGCAGCGGCGGGATGGTGGCGACGGCGTACGACATCCACCGCTTCACGGAGCTGCTGCGCCGCCGCGGCGAACTGGACGGCGTCCGCCTCCTCGCCCCGGAGACGGTCGACCTGATGACCCGCAACCACCTCCCCGGCGGCGCCGACCTGCGCGCCTTCGGCAGCCGACCCGCCCACGACGAACCCGGCAACGACGGCGTCGGCTTCGGCCTCGGCGTCTCCGTGGTCGTCGACCCGGAGCGCACCCAGGCCCCCGTCGGCCTCGGCACCTACGGCTGGAGCGGCGTCGCCACGACGACGTTCTGGGTCGACCCGGCGCACGACGTGACCGTCCAGTTCCTCACCCAGCTGAGGCCGCGGAGGTCCCTGAAGCTGTACCCCGACCTGAAGCGACTGGTCCACGAGTCGATCACGGGCTGAGACGGCAGCCCAAGCAGACCCCACAGACCTCGCAGACCCCGCAGACCCCGCAGACCCCGCAGACCAGTGCGGGCCGTCTCAGCCGTCGGCCCGCAGCGTGAACTCCAGGCCCTCGTCTGCGAGTTCCCGCAGCCACTCCTCGGACCTCGCCGCCGTCTCGGCCGCCCGGCTCAGCCCCGGCGGCAACGAGCCGTCCAGGATGTGCCGGACGCCGAGGGCGAGAGGCCGGGAGACACAGCGGGCCATGGCGCTCTCCCGGGCGTCGCCCTCCAGGTCCAGGAGGTAACTCCCGGACCAGGACATGCCGTTGTGACCGACTTCGGAGCCGTTGTCGGCGTCCACCTCCAGGGACACCGCCAGGACCACCCGGTCGCGGTCGGTGTCGGTGGTGGGGTACGCGGCCGCCAACTCCCGGGCCAGGGCGGCGATCCGGGTCTCGTCGTCGGCCTTCAGCTCCTCGAACACCGTGTCCCAGGCGCGCAGCCAGCCGTTCAGACGCAGCGTGCCGCGCACGAAGATCCGCGGCTTCCAGGCCTGCGGCAGTTCGTACTGCTCGATGAAGGGGACGCTGTCGCGGTTGGGATAGACCTCGAAGGTCTCCCCGCCCGCCCCGCCGACGACGTGCTCGCGGGTCGCCTCCCAGGGCCGGTCGACCACGGTCTCGGTGCCGTCGTCGATGTGACGCGCGGGCGAGCGCAGGGCGTTGAGGACGCCGAGGGGCGCCCAGCTGAAGCGGTACCTGAACTCGTTGGGGACGGCGGGGATGCCGCCGCAGTACGAGGTGAGGCGGTACGAGGCCGACGTGTCGTCGCCGATCGCCTCCCGGGCGCGGGCCACGAGGCTGTGCGCGAAGAGGTGGTCGATACCGGGGTCGAGGCCGGCCTCGGTGAGCACGACGATCCCGGCCGCCTCTGCGGCGGGCACCTGCTCCAGGACCGCGTCCGAGACATAGCTGGAGCAGGCGAAGTGGGCCCGCCGGGCCACGCATGCCGACAGCAGCGCCGCATGCTCGGGGGCGGGGAGCATCGACACCACGACGTCCCCGGGGGCCAGTTCGGCCGTGAGCGCGTCGAGCGTGTAGGCGCGCGGCTCGGCGCGTCCGCTCAGGCCGAGCCGGTCGAGGGCCTCGGCGGCCCGCTCCGCCGTGCGGTGCCACAGGCGTATCCGGTCGGTGCGCTCGCACAGGGCGGCCAGGCCACTGCCGGTGGAGAGGCCTGCGCCGACCCAGTGGACGGTGCCGTTCGCGGGAACGAGGTCAGACACCGCCGGACTCCCCTACTGTCACACCGCGGTTCCCTTCGGTCACACCGAACTCCCCTTCTATCGAACGGAGATTCCCCTCTGTCACTCCGAACCCCCCTCGGTCACGCCGAGTTCACGGCTTGCCTCGCGGAAGCGGTCCAGGCAGCGGCCCCACGGTCCGCCGACGCCGAAGTCCAGCAGGTGGGGTGTCAGGGCCGCCGAGAAGTCGGCGCTGGACTCGCGTGGCAGCAGGGACGGCAGGTTGTCGATGGCGATCAGGTCGAGCGGGGGTTCCTTGCGCAGGCGGCGCACGGGGTCCGTCCACTCGGTGGTGCGGTCGTACACCGGCAGGACGTTGAGGGGCGATCCAACGTCGCAGGTGACGTCGGAGAGGGTGCGCAGCCGGCGGGCCGGGTCGTCGAGGTCCTCCTCGCGGACGAACGGCGGCACCGGGGTCGTGGCGAGGACACAGTTGACCAGCACGTCGTGGGCCAGCAGGGCGGTGCGGTCCAGGTCGCGGGTCTCGGCGAGGTCCCAGCAGGTGGGGTCGGCGCCGGCCGTGGTGAACGCGAGCCGTGCACCCCGGCCGCTGCGGCCCAGGGAGCCGACGACGAGGGCGGCGAACTCCTCGTCGCCGGGGGCCGGACGCAACGTCTCGTCCAACTCCTCCTTGCCGGTGGGTCGCAGGGGCGCGAGGAGCCGGCCCCGGTGCTGGAGGACGGCCAGCGCCGCGCCCAGGTAGCCCGCCCAGAATCCGAACGCGGCGAGGCGACGCCCGTGGTCGTCGACCAGGTACTCCAGGTCGAGAAGCGCCCCTCCCCCGGCGGCGAACCGGCGCAACAGGTCGGCCGCGCCCGGCTGTTGCTTGTAGGCGTGCCCGAAGAAGATATGGCGGTGCGTCAACTCACCGGGTTCGTCCGGGAGTTCCTTCAGACCGAGAACGACTGCGTCGCGCGGCGCGGACACCCAGGAGCCCGCGGGGGCGATCCGGGCGCCGACGGCCTCGTACTCCCGGGTCGGGTGGACGCGCTGCGGGGAGTCCTCGACGGTCAGGTGCACGCCGGCCTCGACGAGGCGGCGGGCGTCGTCGGGGACGACCGGGGTGCGCCGTTCGGTGGTGCGGGCCTCATGACGCAGCCACAGGTGCAGTTCGGTCATACGCGGTTGACCTCCGGACGCGGGGCGTCGGCCGCGAAACGGTCGGCGCTCAGGGGGGTGACGTCCACGAAGGGTACGCGGCCGAGGTACAGGTCGCGGACGACCTCGCCGACCGCCGGGCCCTGAAGGAAACCGTGACCGGAGAAGCCGGTCGCATACAGAAAGCGGGATACCGACGACGCCTCGCCGATCAGGGCGTTGTGGTCCGGGGTGACCTCGTACAGGCCCGCCCAGCCGCCCGTGCGGCGCAGGTCGAGCAGGGCGGGAGCGCGGTACTCCATGGCGGCGGTGAGGCGGGGGATCCACCGGTCGTGGGTATCGGTGGCGAAGCCGGGGCGTTCGTCCGGGTCGGACATGCCGACCAGGAGGCCGGGACCCTCCCGGTGGAAGTAGAGGGTGCTGGTGAAGTCGATGGTCATGGGGAGGTCCGGCGGGAGGGCGGGGACCGGTTCGGTGACCGCGATCTGGCGGCGCAGCGGCTGCACCGGCAGCTCCACGCCGGCCATCGCGCCGACGGCTCTGGACCAGGCGCCGGCCGCGCAGATCACCGTGTCGGTGCTGATGCGGCCGAGGGTGGTCTGCACGGCGGTGATGGCGGCGCCCTGCCGTTCGATGCCGGTGACGGCGGTGTGCCGCAGGATGCGCGCACCGCACCTGCGGGCGGCGGCCGCGTACCCGTGGACGACGGCTTCCGGTGTGCAGTGGCCGTCGTCGGGCGAGAACGCGGCCGCCCGTAACCCCTCGGTCCTGATCAGCGGGGAGAGGCGCTGCGCCTCGGCCGGGCCGATCATCCGGCTGGGCACCCCGAGCGCGTTCTGCAGCCGCACCCCGGTCTCGAAGGAGGCGACCTCCTCGTGCGTGGACAGCAGGAAGAGGTAGCCGACGCGGTGCAGCCCGATGTCGTATCCGATCTCCTCGCCGAACCGCCCGAACGCCTCCAGGCTGCGCGCTCCGAGCTGGATGTTCAGTTCGTCGGAGAACTGGGCGCGCACCCCGCCCGCTGCCTTCGAGGTCGAGCCGGCGGCGAGTTCGTCCCGCTCCAGCAGCAGGACGTCGCGGATGCCGGCGGCGGCGAGATGGTAGGCGATGCTGGTGCCCATCACCCCACCGCCGATGACGACGACCGAGGCATGTGTGTTCACGCGAGCGGCTCCTTTCGGCGGCGGCCCCGGCCCGGTTGCCGGAGCCGAGGCTGTAGTACGCCGTGACCGCCGTGATCCCTACCCGTACGGGCGGCGGTGCGAAGCGCGCGCGCTCAGGACCAGTGCGCCACCGCGTCCAGGTGGGGCAGCCGGTGGTCCATGCGCTCCCGCTTGGTGCGTAGGTAGGTGATGTTGTTCTCGCACGGCTCGATCAGCAGCGGCACCTCCTCGGCGACCTTGATGCCGTTGTCCACCAGCGCCTCGCGCTTGCGCGGGTTGTTCGACATCAGGCGGACGGAGCGCACGCCGAGATCGCGCAGGATGTCGGCGGCCACCTTGTAGTCGCGGGCGTCCACCGGGAAGCCGAGCGCCACGTTCGCCTCGACCGTGTCCAGGCCCTCCGCCTGCAGCGCCATCGCCCGCAGCTTGCCCAGCAGCCCGATCCCGCGCCCCTCGTGCCCGCGCAGGTAGACGACTATGCCGCGGCCCTCGTCGACGACCGCGCGCAGCGCGGACTCCAGCTGGTCGCCGCACTCGCAGTGCTGGGAGCCGAACGCGTCGCCGGTCAGGCACTCCGAGTGCAGCCGGGTCAGCACGTCCTCGGCGCCGATCTCGCCGTAGACCAGCGCGACTTGTTCGTCGCCGCGGTCGTGGTCCAGGTAACCGACCGCCTGGAATTTGCCGTACACGGTGGGCAAGGGCGCATTCACCACGCGTTCCACACCGGTGCGCTGGGGGGTCTTCGTGCCGAGTACGCCAATGTTGTCTGTCATGATCTGGTTCCTAAGCAGAGACGAAGGGCCGGGAAAAGATGAGTGGTTCGGACATACGGTCGGCGGCGTCGGCGACGTACGGACAGGTGCCGACGGACACCACCGAAGACGTACGGACCCGGGGTGCCGGAGTACCCACGCAGGTGGCGGTCCTTCCCGTCGGAAGCTTCGAACAGCACGGTCCGTACCTGCCGTTGGCGACGGACACACTGGTCGCCTGCGCCATCGCCCGGGAGATCGCCGAGGCGTTCCCGGTGCACCTCCTTCCGCCGGTGACCATCGCCTGCTCGCACGAGCACGCGGCCTGGCCGGGGACCGTCAGCATCTCCTCCGTGACCCTTCACGCGGTGGTACGGGACATCGCGGCGTCACTGCGCCGCTCGGGCGTCGAGGCCCTGGTGCTGGTCAACGGACACGGCGGGAACTACGTCCTGGGCAATGTCGTCCAGGAGTCCTCCGCCGCAGGTGAACGGATGGCGCTCTTCCCGGCCCCGGAGGACTGGGAGACGGCGCTGGAGCGGTCCGGGGTCGCGACGTCGTTGCTCACCGACATGCACGCCGGGGAGATCGAGACCTCGATCCTGCTGCACGCCCACCCCGAACTCGTCCGGCCCGGTTACGAGTCGGCCGATTTCGTCGCGGACGACCGTCGCCATCTGCTCACGCTGGGAATGTCCGCCTATACCGATTCGGGCGTCATCGGCCGTCCTTCCCTGGGGTCTGCGGAAAAGGGGAAGGAACTCCTGGCGAGCCTGGCGGAATCCTTCGGCGCGTATTTCTCGTTGCTGACTTCGGCGGATTCGGGAACCGAAAAGGAAGAAACCGAGGCGGCCGACGCCGCGACGGGCGATTCCGTGCGGTCGTCGTAGCGCCGCTCGTCGCCCTCGGGGCCGGCCACGTCGTCGGCCCCGGCTCCCCCGCGCAGCCCGGCGTACCAGCGGACGACCAGCACGACCGCGCCGGGCAGGGCCGCCACGAAGCTGAGGACGCCGTAGACGACGGCGACCGCGAGGCCGGTGCTCGCGCCCAGTCCGGCGGCGCCGAACGCCCAGGCGGTGACGCCCTCGCGGGGGCCCCAGCCGCCGACGTTCAGCGGCAGGCCCATGGCCAGCAGGGCGAGGACGGCGATCGGCAACAGCGCGAGGACGGAGGCCCCGGAGCCGGCGACCCGGGCGGCCACGACGAACATGCCGAGGTGCCCGGCCAGCACGACCGCCGACGACAGGGCGACGCCCGGCGCGTTGCGCCGCGACAGCAGTCCCTCACGCGCCTCGGTCAGCGCCGCCCGCAGCCGCCCGCCGCGGCGCGGCTTCGAGGAGCGCACCCGGACGGCGAGGACGACGGCGAGCGCGCCCACCGCGGCGAACAGGACCGGCGCGGCGATCCGCCGGGCGTCCTGCATGACCGGCGACGGCAGGGTCAGCAGGACCGTTACCCCTGCCACGACCAGCACGAGTTGTCCCGCGGTGCGCTCCAGGACCACGGCCCGCACGCCGCGTCCGACATCGCCGGCGCTCTGTCCGTGCCGCACCGCGCGGTGCACGTCGCCGAGGACGCCGCCGGGCAGGGCCGCGTTGAGGAACAGGGCCCGGTAGTAGTCGGCGACGGCCGGACCGAGCGGCAGCCGGATCCGCAGGGCGCGGGCCACCAGCGCCCACCGCCAGGCGCTGAACACGGTGGTGACGGCGCCGATCCCGAGCGCCACCAGCAGCGTCGGCGCGTCGATCCGCCGCAGCCCGTCGAGGAAGACGCCGGTGCCCAGCCGCCACAGCAGGGCGGTGAGGATGACGACCCCGGCGACGGTCCCGATGTGCGTGCGGACGGCGCGGTTGCCGAGCAGCGCGCGCAGCCGGGAGGGCTTCTTCGTGTGCGGCGCGGTCACGATGACGCCGATGCGGGCCTCGGACACGGCGGCGTCGGTGCGGGCCACCGACGGGCTGCGCAGGGGCCGTCGTACGAGCGGCCCGGTCCCCTCGCTCCACACCACCGGCGCCGCGGTCTGCACCCGTGGGCCCACCGTCTCCGCGCTCATCACGCCCCGCCCGTCGGCCGGGCCAGTGCCAGTAGGTCGCTGTGGTGGACGGTGACGTGCAGGTCGCCCGCCGCGCAGGCCGCCAGCCGGGCGGCGAGGTAGGACTCGGCGCGCTCGGCCAGTTCGGGGCGCTCCTCCACGGCCGCGCCGACCCAGCCGCGCAGCCACTGCGCGGTCAGGCCGACGTTCTCGGGGCCGAGCCGCCAAGGGCTCGGGTGCACCTTGACGGTGGCGCCGTGGGCGGCGAACGCCTCGCAGGCCACACTCACCGCGTCGGGGCCGAGGAGGCCGCCGCGCCGCTGGTGGTCGTTGAAGGCGGCGGCGAGGTCCGCGTCCAGCGGGTCCGGCGTGCTGAACTCGACGCGCCCGGCGACCGAGAGCGTCAGCAGTGCCGGGCAGCCCGCGCCCGCGCAGGCCGCCGCGAGGGTCTCGACCTCCTCGCGGGTGAGGACGTCGAGCAGGGCGGAGGCGGTGACCAGCGAGGCGCCGAGCAGCGCGTCCGGGGTGAGGCGGGCGACGTCGCCGCGCCGCGTCTCGACGGTGACCCGGCTGCCGTCGGCGGCCGCGCGCGGGGAGGCGACGGCGGCGAAGTGCAGGAGGTAGGGGTCGCGGTCGTGCAGCACCCAGTGCTGGGCGCCGTCGAGGCGGGGGGCGAGCCAGCGGCCCATGGAGCCGGTGCCGCACCCCAGGTCGTGGATGGCGAGCCCGCTGCGGCCGGGCAGGTTGGCCAGCCGGATCCGCAGCGGGTCCAGCAGGTCCAGCGCCCGCGCGGCGGCGTCGGCGGGCTCGCGCAGCTCCAGCCACTCGGGGGCGTACCGCGGCTGCTCGTCCGGCCCGCTGTCCCGCAGCCGCACGGTGGGCCGCTCACCGGACCGGCCCACGGGCCCGGCGCCGGCGATGACGCTCTGAACAGCGTGGTCCGCCACGGAGTCCGCGCCGGAGTCCGCGCCAAAGTCCGCGCCGAATACGGCCTCCACCACGGAAACAGCCTCCTTCCGGCCCGGCTGTGCCGGGATGCCGCCCACGCGTCGTGCCACGTCGGCCGGGGTCGCCGTCGTCTTCCTCATGCCGCCCTCCGGGGTTCGCTGGGAAGCCGGCCGAGGACTCCGGCCAGGCTCTGGGCGGTGGTCGCCCAGCCGTTCAGGGCCGCGCGGCGGCCTCGCGCGGCGGCCTTGAGACGGCGCCGTACGTCGGCCTCGCCGAACCAGCCGCGCAGTTCGGCCGCGAGGGCGGCCGGGTCCTCCGGCGGGACGAGGATGCCGGGGACGCCGCCGTCGGGGGCGCGGCCGACCGCCTCGGGCAGCCCGCCGACGTCCGTGGCGAGGACGGGGATGCCGCGGGCGAGCGCCTCGGTGACGGCCATGCCGTAGGTCTCGGCGTAGGAGGTGAGGACCATCAGGTCGGCGGAGGCATAGGCGGCGTCGAGGTCGGCGCCGGCCTTCGGACCCGCGAGCACCAACCGGTCCTCAAGGCCGTATCTGGCGATGAGGCCGCGCAGATGGGCGACGTACTCCGGGTCCTGTCCGAGACCGCCCACGCACACACAGCTCCACGGCAGGTCCCGCGCCGCGGCCAGCGCCTCCACCAGCCGGTGCTGGCCCTTGCGCGGGGTCACGGCGGCCACGCACAGCAGGCGCGAGACGCCGTCGGTGCCGGAGGCCAGGGGGGCGATGTCGGCGCCCGGCGCGGCGACGTGCACCCGCTCGGGGGCGAGGCCGTGGTGGGAGACGAGGCGGCGCACGGCCCACTCGCTGGTGGCGACGACGGCGGGCACGGCCCGCAGCACGGCCCGTTCCTTGGCGTCGAGTTCGGCCGCCACCTCGGGCGCGATGCCCCGCTCGTCACCGAGCGGAAGGTGGACGAGGACGACGAGCCGCAGCCGCTCCGCCTCGGGGGCGATGATCTCCGGGACCCCGCAGGCGACCAGCCCGTCGATGAGGACGACCGTGCCGTCGGGGAACTCCCGCAGCCTGTGCGCCAGTTCCGCGCGGGCGGCCGCCTCCGGGCGGGGCCAGGAACCGTTCACCAGGTGCTTGTGGACCTGCCAGCCGAAGCCGGGCAGATCCAGGCAGAGGCGCCGGTCGTAGGCGTTGCCGCCGCTCGGGTTCGCCGGGTCGTCGACCCCGCCCGGCATCACGAAGTGCACGGAGCGCAGCGACATGGGGATGATCCCGCCGATCTTGGGAAGCGGCGCCTGCGCGGGCACGTACATGAGCGGGGCCTGCTGCACGGGCTGTGAGGTCGGGACGGTCTGCACGGTCTTCTCTAGGGTCACATCGGTCACAGCGCACGCTCGTAACTCGCCCAGGCGATGTGCGACTCGTGCAGCGTGACCGCGATGGCGGCGATGCCCCGGGCGCCCTCACCGAGCGCGCCCTTGTTGATCCGCTCCGCGAGGCGGTCGGCGACGACCTTGGCGAGGAACTCCGTCGACGTGTTGATGCCCGCGAAGTCGGGCTCGTTGTCGAGGTTGCGGTAGTTCAGCTCGCTGACCACGGCACCGAGTTCCTGCGTGGCCAGTCCGATGTCGACGACGATGTTGTCGTCGTCCAACTGCTCGCGGCGGAAGGTGGCGTCCACGAGGAACGTCGCTCCGTGCAGGCGCTGCGCGGGTCCGAAGACCTCGCCGCGGAAGCTGTGGGCGATCATGATGTGATCGCGGACGGTGACACTGAACAACGGACGACCCTCCAGGTGCGGCGCGTCTGGTCCCCCGGCCGTTGGCCGCCGGGGGATGCCGTGTAGTACGGCTCCTCGCTTCCCCCCGTTCAGCCCGATCTCACTCTTTTCTCAGGTCAGGCGCTCCTGCCCGTACCCGATGCGGTGACACAGCGCCGGAATCTCACCCGATGCGAGCTTCGGCATCACCTGCGGCAGCTCCTCGAAAGCGCTGTCCCCCGTGACGAGCGCGTCGAGCGCCGGGTCGGCCAGCAGCTCCAGGGCGAGGGCGAGCCGGTCGGCGTAGGTACGGCTGGAGCGGCGGGCCGGGGAGACGGTGCCGACCTGGCTGCTGCGGATCACCAGGCGGCGGGAGTGGAATTCCTCGCCGAGCGGCAGGGACACCTTCCGGTCGCCGTACCAGCTCAGTTCGAGGACGGTGCCCTCGGCCGACAGCAGTTCCAGGGAGCGGGCGAGGCCCTGTTCGGTGGCGCTGGCGTGCACGACGAGGTCGAGGCCGTCGCGGGCGTCCGCGGGGGCGGCGAAGTCGATGCCCAGGGCCTCGGCGATCTTCGCCCGCGCCGGGTCGGCGTCCACCAACTGGACCCGGACGCCGGGGAAGCGGGCGAGGAGGGCGGCCACCGAGCAGCCGACCATGCCGCCGCCGACCACCGCGATCCGGTCGCCGACCAGCGGCGCCGCGTCCCACAGCGCGTTGACGGCCGTCTCGACGGTGCCGGCGAGCACGGCCCGCTCGGCGGGCACGGAGTCCGGTACGACCGTCACCGCCGTCGCCGGGACGACGTACCGCGTCTGGTGCGGATAGAGACAGAAGACCGTGCGCCCGACCAGCTCCGCCGGACCTTCCTCCACCAGCCCGACGTTGAGGTAGCCGTACTTCACCGGCGCCGGGAACTCGCCCTCCTGGAACGGCGCCCGCATGACCGCGTGCTGGCTCTCGGGCACCCCGCCCCTGAAGACGAGGGTCTCCGTGCCACGACTGACGCCGGACCACAGCGAACGCACCAGGACCTCGCCCTCGGCCGGGGCCGGAAGGGCGACTTCGCGGATCTCTCCCTCACCCGAAGAGGTGACCCAGAACGCACGTGCGCTGATCGACATCCACATCCTCCTGAACGATCGGGAACCTGTTCACGTACCGAGGTGTGCACAGTCCGCGCACAGTACGCGGCACTGATCATCTCTGTCATCTGGCCGGAGGAATGTGCGGTGGCCCTGAACAACACTTACGACGCAAGGCTGGTCCAGCAGGAGACCGCTGTGGGAGCGGGCGTTCAGATCCTGTTGCTGGCTCTGCTCGGCACGGCGATCGGCATGGGGCCGGCGGGCTGGGTCACCGGTCTCGTCTTCGCCATCGCCACCTGGGCGGTGCTCTCCCGGGCGCTGCACCGCTCCAGTCTGCGCACGTTCGGCCCGGCCAACCGGGTCACGCTCGGCCGGGCGACGCTGGTCGGCGGGGTGACCGCGCTGGTCGCGGACTCCTTCGAGAGCGCGCCGCCGGTGACGCTCCTGGTCGGTCTGACGGCGGTGGCCCTGATCCTCGACGGCGTCGACGGCAAGGTCGCCCGGCGCACCGGCACCTCGACGGCGCTGGGCGCGCGCTTCGACATGGAGGTCGACGCGTTCCTGATCCTGGTGCTCAGCGTGTACGTCTCGATGGCGCTGGGCCCGTGGGTCCTCCTCATCGGCGGCATGCGCTACGTCTTCGTCGCCGCGGCCCGCCTCGCCCCCTGGCTCAACGCCCCGCTCCCGCCGAGCACCGCCCGAAAGACGGTCGCCGCCCTGCAGGGCGTCCTGCTGCTGCTGGCGGGCGCGAACCTGCTGCCGTACGCGGCCAACTTCGCCGTCGTGCTGCTGGCGCTGGGCTCGCTGGTGTGGTCGTTCGGCCGGGACGTGCTGTGGCTGTGGCGCACCTCGCGCATCACGGCCGAGGTTCCGGCGCCGAAGATGCTGGAGCTCGTTTGACTTGCTCCTCGGGCTGAAGCCCGAGGATTCTGGCCTTCCCTGACTGGTTGCTGTGCCGCTACGCGGCACCCGGTTCGGTCGGGAATCCGTGGCTTCCTGTTTCTTCGCGCTGCGCCAGAACGGATTCTGGTCTTACCGGCGCTCCGCAGGCCGACACCGCCAGTCCGGCTGCCGTCTTCACGTTGATCGCGGCGTTGTGGTCCCGGTCGTGGACGGCGCCGCAGGCGGCACAGGTCCATTCCCGCACGTTCAGCGGTTTGGGCCCGTCCACGGCGCCGCAGGCAGAGCAGGTCTGGGAGGTCGGAGTGAACCGGCCGATCTTCACCAGCGTGCGGCCGACCGCCAACTCTGCTTCGGCGAAGGTCCGTTCACCGGTAAGCAGCTGTACCGGGCCCCCCGGTTCTGCCGGTTCCGTGTTGTCCGCCGTACGACGTCGTCGCGGCCCTCGGAGTGCTCCGGCGGCGGTGACGGCGAGGGCGCCGAGGAGGGCGAGGACGGTGGCGGGGGTGAGCACGGCCCAGGGGGCGCGTTCGGCGTAGGGCTGGTTCTCGGCGAGGAGCAGGCCCCACTCGGGGGACGGCGGCCGGGCGCCGAGGCCGAGGAAGCCGAGGGACGACAGGGCGAGGGCGATGCCGGGCAGCCGCAGGAGGGCGTGGCGGGCGACGGGCGGCAGGACGGCGGGCAGGAGTTCGCTCCTCAGCAGCTACCAGGGGCCGGCGCCGAGGGCCCGGGTGGCGGTCAGGTGGACGGTGGCGCGCTCCTACCGCAACACGGGGTGGCGAACGGGGCGGGAGCGTGGAGGGGGACGTCGAAGTGGACGATCCGCTGGCCGCCGCCGGGGTCCGCCCGCTCGTCGTGCACGACCTCGCCGAGCGAGCGCCAGAAGCCCTCGGCCCCTTCGACGGCCGGGTCGGTGTGCAGATAGACGGAGCGGTAGCCGCCGTCCTCCGCCGCGAAGGCGAGGAGCTCGGCGACGAGCCGCCGGGCGAGGCCGCGCCGCCGATGCTCCCGCCGCACATAGACGCGACGTAGTTGCGCGGTCGTGCCGCAGGGGTAGCGCTCGGCGACATGACGGGGGTTCGGCGGATGCACGGGACCGCGGGAGTCCAGGGCGGCCGTGGCCACGACCTCGCCTCCCCCGCCCTCACCCTCAGCACCCTCGACCGCGACCAGCAGGGTGTGGCGGGCCGGAACGAGGTAGGCGGCGAGCGGGTCGATGATGTCGCTGTGCCAGCGCGGCACATAACCGGTGCCGAAATCGCGGTAGACGGTGTCGAGCATGACGGCACGGGCGCCGTCGAGGTCGCCTGACCCCGCGGGTCTTATGCAGTAATCACGCACCTGCACATCATATGCATTAAAGCTCATGCACTTGATCACCTCCCGACACGCTCTCCCGCCACCCCGCTCCGACTTGACAGCGATCATGACCTCCTTTAAATCTAGCCACATGACATTCATTTTCACAAAGGCGGGCCGGTAGGTGCGCGTCGCGTTCGTGGGGAAGGGCGGCAGCGGCAAGACGACGCTGTCGGCCCTGTTCGCCCGGCAGTTGGCGCAGTCCGGCGCACCGGTGCTCGCCGTGGACGGCGACATCAACCAGCATCTGTCCGAGGCCCTGGACCCCACGGCCGAAACGCCACCCTTCACCGCCCCGCCCCTGGCCGCGCACCTGGCTGAGATCAAGGACCTGCTGCGCGGCACCAACCCGCGGATCACCTCCCGTGAGGCCATGGTCAAGACGACCCCGCCGGGCCGCGGCTCCCGACTACTGCGACTGCTGGGCGACGACGCACTGCACGCCCGTCACGTCCAACGGGTGGGCGGTGTGCCGCTGATGGTGACGGGCGAGTTCGACGAGAGCGACCTGGGCGTGGCGTGCTACCACTCCAAGCTGGGCGCGGTGGAGCTCTACCTGAGCCACTTGGTGGACGGTCCCGGCGAGTACCTGGTGATGGACATGACTGCCGGTGCCGACGCCTTCGCCTCCGGACTGTTCACCCGCTTCGACATGACGTTCCTGGTGGCCGAACCGACCCGCAGGGGCGTCTCCGTCTACCGCCAGTACCGCGACCACGCCCGAGAGTTCGACATCCCTCTCGCCGTGATCGGCAACAAAGTGACGGGCGAGGACGATCTACTCTTCCTCAAGGAGGAAGTGGGCGACGACCTACTCACCCACCTCGTCCTCTCCCCCTGGGTCCGCTCGGCCGAACGAGGCAGCCCTCAGGGCGCGTTGGAGGACACCAACCGTCACGCCCTCAACGTCCTGCGCGAGACGGTCGACGGCCGCGCGAAGGACTGGCCGACCCTCCACCGCCACGCCGTCGACTTCCATCTGCGCAACGCCCGGTCCTGGGCGAACAAGGCAACGGGCCAGGACCTCGCGGCGCAGGTGGACCCGGAGTTCGTCCCCGGCCCGGCGTCACTGCCGTAAGCGGACCCGAACAACCTCACCCGCCCTCTCCCCTCCACAAGAACAGGACCCCCATACCCATGTCTCTCGACGTCTCCCCGAAGCTCCTCGCCGAGGCCGAAGCCGGCGCCATCCGCGAGGAGGACTTCGTGGACACGGTCCGCACCTCCCTCCCCTACGCCTACGAGCTCGTCGACTCCCTTGCCACCCAACTGCACGCCGGAATCGGCGAGTTCACCGACAACCAGACCCCGCCGGCGTCCGAGCAGGAGCGCGGCCAGCTTCTGCGCGCCATGGCCAGCGACGCCATCCGCGCCAGCCTGGAACGCCACTTCGACATCACCCTGGCCTTCCAGAACTGCCACCGCGTCGCAGCGTTCCGCCCGGGAGCGCGGAACGGGGACACGTACGCACGCTTCACGTCCACGCGGGCCCAGGTCCTGAACCAGTCGGCGGAACTGCGGGACTGCTGACGCTGACGCGAACACACGCAGTCGTTGACGCGGCTCACAGCCACGCGAGGAAGACCGTGCCGAGGCTCAGGTGATTCTGCGAGACGGGCACGGTCTTCCCGCAGGCCGTCGTGGACACGGCACGGTAGTCGGGAGTGAAGTCCGGCGCTCCATCGGCGCAGCACCCGCGAGTCGCTCGCCGAACATGAACAGCCAACTGCTCTCAGGGGCTTCACCCATACTCGCGTCGCCCCTCCCATTCGCCGCCCTCATCGCCCACCAGTCCTCACGCCCAACCGATCCCCGTGGCATCGAGCAGCCGCACCAAGTCCTTCCGCCCGTATCCGAGGAGTGCGGCGCGATGGGCCGACACGAGCATCAGATGCGCCACGACCTGTGCGCCGTAGCCGTTTCTGTCCTCCCCGAACCACTCGTCGGGTTTCTCGACGCCGAGGCTGTTCATCACCAGCCCGTGCTCGCGGCGGATCTCGGCGACGGTGTCGGACACGGCACTCAGGAGCGAGGCCCCCGGTCGCTCGCACTCCAGGGCGAAGCAACCCCAGTCGGCGGGTTCGCAGCCGGTGGGCGGACGTGTGCGCAGGCTCTCGTACCGCTCGTCCCCGAAGCCCCCTTGGCCGAACTCCTCATGCACCAGGGCGAACCGGTGGAACCCCGGCGGCGGCGGAGCGGGCGGCGGAGTGTACTGGCAGCCCGCGTCCTCGTAGACCAGCCGCTGCACCTCCTCCTCGTCCGCCAAGGTGACCGTGTAGCCGGTCTCGGTGTTGCGGCCGGTGATCGTGCCATCGGCGTTGCGCTGGAAATGCAGGCTCATGTGTACCCCCGTGGTCCTCACAAACGGGAAGATCCCGACACCCGCACAACGGCCCGCCGATTTCACGCGTGCCCCGTCCGCCATGAGTTCACTCGTTCGCGTGAACGACCCGCCTGCACACCCGCACGCCGCCCCGCCACAGGCCGTCAACCCACGTCCATGAAACGCTTCACCGTCGTCACGAACCGCTCGGGATCGTCTCGCCACGGGTAGTGCCCCGCCCCCGGCTGCACGACGAGCTCGGCCTTGGGAAACAGTTCAGCGAACTCCCGCATCACGCGCGGCGGTCCCGCCACATCCACCTGTCCCGCGAGGATCAGCACCGGGGACGGGAGAGCGGCGAGGACTTCGCGGGTCGCGGTGGGGGCGAAGGCGCCCTCGGCGGTGTACACGGCTGCCGCCTCGCCGTTCCGCTGCCGCTCGCCCGCCTGATCGAAGGCCCGGGCCTCCTCGTCCCAACGGGCGTGGAAGAAGGGGGCGATGGCCTGCCAGGAGCCGGCGGTGCCCCGGTCGGCGGTGACATCCTCCAGCGCCGCGTAGGCGGCGGCGAACCACGGCTCGCTCCCGCGCAGCCGGGCAGTCGTCAGACGGTCCTCGGCGGTGATCCCAAGACCGACCGCGTACACGCTCGGCGTGATCAGCAGCAGGCGGTTGACACGGTCCGGGTGACGGGTCGCGTACAGGATCGCCAGGTTGGCCCCTCCGGAGTGCGCGAGCAGGTCGATGCGGTCGAGCCCGAGGTGCTCGCGCAGGGCGTCGACGTCGTCGACCTGGCGGTCGCAGCGGTACGACACGGTGTCCGCGGGGGCGGCCGACTCGCCGGTACCCCTGAGGTCCAGGCCGATCAGACGACGGTGGGCGGTGAGGCCACCGAGGTCGCCCAGGTACGCCGCGGACTGCATGGGGCCACCGGGCAGACAGACCAGCGGCGGACCGTCCCCCGACTCGTGGCAGGCGAGGCGGGTTCCGTCGGGGGCGGTGAAGATCGACATGGGACAGAGCCTTACAGCGGCGGGCTCGGCGGGCAACGGGATTCCCCATCAGGAACGCCCCGCGCCGACTCAACCGACCGCTCCGCCCGACGCCCCACCGTCGACGCGGGCCTCCCACACGGTCCGGAACTTCGGCGATACCGTCGACTTTGCGCGCGTACCCCTGAACCCGCTTTTGAGCAAAGGATTCTGAGGTCGGATCAGATGCGGGCGGCGAAAACCGCCTCGCGTACCGCCGGTGCGATCTCCTCGGCCCAGCGGCCGAGTGTGACGTCGGCGGGGGTACCGTCCTCGACCCGGAAGTGCACGAACCCGGAGGCCCCGAACTCCAGGACCGCGCCCGTGAGTTCCTCGATCCACTGGCCGACCGAGCCACCCCGCCAACGCCCTTCGTGATCGCGCGGGGCGGCCGACGCGGTGGCTGTGATGACGCCGGGCAGGTTGTAGACGGTGGCGACGTCCCCGGGTTGGCGGCCCGCCGTCAGCGCCGCTTCGTCGATGACGGGCCGCGACTCCCGGTAGCGCGCGCTGAGCCAGTCCGCGGCATGCCCGGGTATCCAACCGTCGGCCACCCGCCCCGTGACGGCAAGGGACTTCGGGCCGACGGCACCCGTCCACACCGGCGGCACCTCGACGTTGGCGGGTTCCAGATCCCGCACCGGGTAGAACTCTCCCTCGAACGTGACCGGTTCGCCTCCCCCGCAGAGCAGCCGGACCAGGGTGATCGCCTCTTCGAGCGCGCGCACCGCGGCGCCCGGCCCGAGCTTGGGCAGCCCGAGCCGGGCGATGTCGTCCCACAGCCCGCCCGCCCCCATGCCCAGCACCAGCCGTCCACCGGTGAGGGCGGACAACGAGGTGACGGTGCGGGCCGGCATCGGCGCCGGGCGGCTGGGCAGGTTGGTGACGCACACCAGCCCGGAGACCCGCTCGGTACGGCCGAGGACGACACCGAGGATGGCGTACGCGTCGAGCCGACCGCCGAAGTAAGGGTGGTCGGAAACGGTTACCAGGTCCAAGCCCTGCCGGTCGGCCTGTACGGCCAGGCGGAGGGTTTCCCCGACCTCGTCGACGGCTGTGCTGATCCCGGTCCCGAACAACGGTTTGCTGTGCAGTGGCATGGCGAAGACAGCCCTTCCCCCGTCGGTGGAGCGTCCGCGGGACACCCCGTTCAGTTCGTGCCACGAACGGTATGTGTGCGTGGCGCGAACCGACAACGGGACTTGTGACATACGACGCCGTAGGGGGCGTAGGCCCACGGTCCAGGGTCCGCGGACCTACGCCTCCCGAATTCGGGACCTACTTGGTGACCGCCACCGCCGACGCCGACACCGACGCCGGGGCCGGGGCGTATCCCGTCGGTCGGGCCGAGAACGTGCCTCGGCCCTGGGTGCGGCTGCGCAGCCGGGTCGCGTAGCCGAACAGCTCGGCCAGCGGCACGGTGGCGGTGATCACCGTCGAAGCATCGCGCACCGTCGAGTCGGTGACCCTCCCCCGCCGAGCGGCCAGGTCCCCGAGCACGCCGCCGACGGCGTCCTCGGGAACGGTGACGCAAACCTCGACAACCGGTTCCAGCAGGACCGTCGTGCAGCGGCGCAGGGCCTCCCGCAGCGCGAGCCGGCCCGCCGTACGGAAGGCGGTCTCCGAGGAGTCCTTCACGTGGGTCGCCCCATCGGTGAGGGTGACCCGCAGCCCGATGACCGGGTGCCCGCTCAGGGGACCCTCGGCGAGGGCGTCCCGGCAGCCGGCCTCGACGGCACGGACGTACTCCTGTGGCACCCGACCGCCCACGACGGCCGAGCGGAACGCGAAACCGGTTTCGACATCGCCGTCCGGGCCCTCGCCGCCGACCGCGTCGAGCGGTTCGACGTCGAGCACGACGTGCGCGAACTGGCCTGCGCCACCGTCCTGTTTGACGTGCCGGAAGAGCAGGCCGGACACCCCACGGACGACCGTCTCGCGATACGTCACCCTCGGACGCCCCACATTGACCTCCACGCCGAGGCCACGGCGCACCTTCTCCACCGCGACCTCCAGATGCAGTTCACCCATTCCCGACAGCACCGTCTGACCGGTCTCGGGATCGGTCCTGACGACCAGCGACGGATCCTCCTCCGCCAGCCGCGCCAGTGCCGAGGCCAGCCGGTCGGCGTCGGTGCTCGACCGCGCCTCGACCGCCACGGAGACGACCGGTTCGGCGACCCCGGGCGGTTCGAGGACGATCGGCGCCTCCGGCGCGCACAGGGTCGAGCCCGCACGCGCCGACTTCAGCCCGATCACGGCCACGATGTCCCCGGCGACCGCGCGCTCCACCTGGGCGTGCCGGTCGGCCTGCACACGCAGGATCCGACCGATCCGCTCGGTGCGTCGCGTGCCCGACTCCCACACCGCGTCCCCCTTCTCGATCGTGCCCGAGTACACCCGCAGGTAGGTGAGCCGACCGGTGGGCGTGGCGCTGACCTTGAACGCGAGAGCGGCGAACGGCGCGGAGGGGTCGGCGGGTCGTTGCTCACCGACGACCTCCTGCACACGATCGACATCTCGCTGCACACTGTCGGCACCCCTCTGCATGCCGCGGCCAGTGGTCTGCACACCGCGTACCGGCGGCACGTCCAGCGGCGACGGCAGGTAGGCGACGACGGCGTCCAGCAGCGGCTCGATGCCGCGGTTGCGGTAGGCCGAGCCGCACAGCACGACCACCCCGTCGCCCGTACGGGTCAGGTCGCGCAGCGCTCCGGAGAGGGTCTCGGCAGACAGCGTCTCCCGGTCGCAGAACTCCTCCAGCGCGGCCGGATGCCGCTCCGCCACAGCCTCTTCCAGCAGCCTGCGCCGACGCAGCGCCTCCTCCCGAAGCTCCTGCGGCACAGCCGCCTCGACGGCCGTCCCGCCGGCCGTGTCGCCGTCGTCGCTCCAGGTCAGCGCCCGCATACGGAGCAGGTCGACGACACCGGTGAAGCCGTTCTCCCTGCCGATGGGCAGGTGTACGACCAGCGGGACCGGGTGGAGGCGCGCACGGATCGACGCCACCGCGGCGTCGAGGTCGGCACCGACCCGGTCGAGCTTGTTGACGAACGCGATCCGGGGAACACAGTGCCGGTCGGCCTGCCGCCACACCGATTCGCTCTGCGGCTCCACGCCGGCGACGGCATCGAACACCGCCACCGCCCCGTCGAGCACCCGCAGGGATCGCTCCACCTCGTCGGCGAAGTCTACGTGCCCGGGGGTGTCGATCAGGTTGATGCGGTGACCGTCCCACTCGCAGCTGACGGCCGCGGCGAAAATGGTGATCCCACGGTCGCGCTCCTGGGGGTCGAAGTCGGTGATGGTGGTGCCGTCGTGGACCTCGCCGCGCTTGTGCGTGGTCCCGGTGGCGTACAGGATCCGCTCGGTGACGGTGGTCTTGCCCGCGTCAACATGGGCGAGGATGCCCAGGTTGCGTACGGCGGAGAGGTGACGGTCGAGGTTGTTGCGCACGGCCCTTGGCCTTTCGGGGTGTTTCCGAGAACGGGCAGCGCGATTTCCGGACGAAGGCAAGGAGAGACACATGCATGACCGCACGTGGCTGACACACCGTCACATATGACTCATCGACGGCGCGTTGGACTACTCAGGCAGTTCGTCAGGACATCCGGTGCCGGCCGCGCAGCGAGCACCGGACGGACGAAGACACGAGGATCACCTCGTAGCGGGAGCGGGGAGCGACGACAGCGGTACGGTCACGCATGGCGGGCTCCCCTCGTTCGCATCGGTGCGGCGCGCCCTGATCGTGGGCCACGCTTGGTCTTCGGTGAGTGTAGGGGCGGACGGCGTGCCCGGCACGCGATTTATCGCACCGGGCCCGGCGTCACCGGGTAGAACTGCCTCCGCACCTGACGCAGCCATGCGTCGGCAGCTGTGTCGTCGGGGTGTTCGGGCAGAACGCTGCGTGTCTCGGCGAAGGCGTCCTCGAAGCCACGCAGTAGCGGCAGCGCCGCTTCGGGGTCGGCGGCGACCTGTTCGCCGAACCGGTGATAGCTCTCGGGATCCTCGACGCGAATCGTCAACTTCCCTGTGGCGTAGAGCTCGTAGCCCTGGGTGCACAGCCGCTTGAGGTGACGGGCGTGCTTGGCGGTCCGGCTGCGGGGGCTTGCGGTAAGGGTCCCTTCGCTGCGGTTCCGGAGTTTGCGGAACTGCTGGGTGGCGTAACCGAGATAGGCGTCGCGGACTCGTCGAGCGCTGAGCAACGTCTCGCGCAGGGCGATGAGTTCGTCGCCAAGGGGGGTGCGCACCTCGTACAACTCGTCCGGCAGCCAGACGAGTTCCATCACCGTCGGGTTGCCGCCCAGGGCGAGCCGGCACCACTTCGCGGCCTCGTGCAGGGTGCGGTCCGGTGACGTGCTGACGTGCGACTCCTGCGGCCGGTGCAGGCCGTGCAGTTCCTCGGTGGGGGCGGCGAACATGCCGAGGCGGTCCACGTCGGAGCCTTCGTGGGCGAGCCCGTAGGCGGTCGAGCCGACGATGCCGGACAGCAGGATGTTGGTGACGGTCACTGGTGCCCCCGGTCGTTCCCCGATACTGATCAGCGCCGCCGGGTCGGGCGACAGGACCGCCATGATGCCCCGGCGCCGGCCCGGAGCACCTCGCATTTTTCGGCGGCGCCCGCCCAGTCGGCGCCGGCCCGGTCGCCCCGCCCTCACCCCGCCCTCGCCGCGACCGTCCCCACGCCCGCCGCCTCACCCGTACGGCTCATTGCGCTGGTCGCGCGGCGTGGCCGGTGGTGCCGTGGAGGAGCAGGGGCAGCCGGCCCCGCCCTCAGGAGGCACCCGTGACCACCCCTCGCCCGTCGTCCCGCCCGCCCTGCCCGCCCCGCCCGTCGGGCCCGGCCGGTCCGACCCGTCCGGCTCGTCCGGCGCGTCCGGCTCGTCCAGCTCGTCCGGCGCGCATGCTGGCCGCCATCCTGGCCTGCGGAACGCTGCTGGCCACCGCGGCCTGTTCCGACGGGGACGACAGCGCGTCGACCGGCTCGGGTGTCGCGGCCAGACCCGTCGCCGAGCGGACCGCCACCAAGTCCCCGGACAAGCCGCTCACGAACGCCCGCGCACAGATCGCACTGATCACGGAGGGAGATCTGGAGGACGCCTGGAATCAGGTCAAGACCGCAGGGAACTGGCACGACACCCTGCTGATCGACAAGGTCGACGTCGCCCAGTTCCTCACCGCCAAGACGCAGGCCGCCAACTGTCAGCGACTGCTCGACGGGCTCTACGAGAACGACCTGCTGGGCAAGCCTTCGGGCGGGTCGGCGCTCACCGGCTTCCAGCAGGGCGACTCCCGGTTGCTCTACCAGGTCGCCGCATACGACAAGGCCGACCTCGACCAGTCACTGAAGTGGCTGGCGTCGCTCCCGACCGACTGCGACCAGTTCAACGCGGTCGGCTCAGGCAACTCCACCCGAACCGTGCAGGTCGTCGAGGCCTCCCTGCCCAAAGCCGGCGACGCCCGGCAGGGCGTGACCGTTACGGTGCAGGGCGTCTCCGGGGGCTCCCCGGTCACGCTCACCCTCGACGTCGCCGTCGTACGGGTCGGCGACGACGCGATCACGGTCACGAACGGCGGCACCGACGGCGTGGACCACGACAGCACCAAGGACGCGGTGAGCCATGGCACGACGCGGCTGAAGGACGTCCGGGAGGGCCGTACACCGGCCCCGGAGCCCAGCCAGTTCGACTGACCGAGGCTCCGCGCCCGGCCTCATCCGGCCTTCTTCCTCCGAGCAGAACCATGTGACATATTACTGTCGTGACCAAGCGACCGATCGGTGACGTCGTGGTCGTCGGCGCCGGCATGGTGGGCGCCGCCTGCGCGCTGTACGCGGCCCGTGCCGGGCTGGAGGTGGTGCTGGTCGACCGCGGTCCCGTGGCCGGCGGCACCACCGGCGCGGGCGAGGGCAATCTCCTCGTCTCCGACAAGGAGCCAGGACCCGAGCTCCAACTGGCCATGCTGTCCGCTCGATTGTGGGCCGAGCTGGCCCAGGAGCTGAGCACGGCCGTCGAGTACGAGCCCAAGGGCGGCCTCGTCGTCGCGTCCGCCCCCGAGGCCCTCACCGCCCTGACGGACCTGGCAACCGGACAACGGGCGGCCGGGGTGGAGACGGTCCACGTTGGAGCGGACCAACTCCACGACCTGGAACCGTACTTGGCACCCGGCCTCACGGGCGGTGTGCTGTATCCGCAGGACGCCCAGGTCATGCCCACCCTTGCCGCCGCGCACCTCGTACGGGCCTCGGGCGCGCGGCTGGAGACCGGTCGCACCGTGACACGGATCCTGCGCGGCGCCGACGGTGCCGTCCGGGGCGTGCGGACCGACCGGGGCGACATCCTCGCGCCAGTCGTGGTGAACGCGGCCGGGACCTGGGGTGCGCAGGTCGCCGAACTGGCGGGGGTGCGGCTGCCGGTACTCCCGCGCCGAGGCTTCGTCCTGGTCACCGAGCCGCTGCCGCGCCGGGTGCGGCACAAGGTGTACGCCGCCGACTACGTGGCCGACGTGGCGAGCGACTCGGCCGCCCTGCAGACCTCACCGGTCGTCGAGGGGACCGCCGCCGGGCCGGTGCTGATCGGCGCGAGCCGGGAACGGGTCGGCTTCGACCGGTCCTTCTCGCTGCCGGTCGTCCGCGCCCTGGCGGCGGGGGCGACCCGCCTGTTCCCGTTCCTGGAGCAGGTACGGGCGATGCGCACGTACCTCGGCTTCCGCCCGTACATGCCCGACCACCTCCCCGCCATCGGACCCGACCCCCGCGTGCCCGGGCTGTTCCACGCCTGTGGCCACGAGGGCGCGGGCATCGGGCTCGCCACCGGCACCGGCCACCTGATCGCGCAGACCCTCGCCGGTCAGGGCCCGGAACTGAACCTGACACCGTTCCGCCCCGACCGCTTCGACCACCCCGACCACTCCGCCGAGGAGACCGCGCCGTGAACCCCCTGAGGCTGGTCCGGGCTCGCCCCGGCACCCCGTTCACCCTCACCTTCGACGGCCGGGAGATCGAGGCACTGCCCGGGCAGACGATCGCCGCCGCGCTGTGGTCGTCCGGTGTCACGGCCTGGCGCACCACGCGGGGCGGGGGGCGTGCGCGCGGGGTCTTCTGCGGGATCGGCGTGTGCTTCGACTGCCTGGTGACCGTCGACGGCCGCCCCAACCAACGCGCCTGCCTGGTGCCGACCGCCCCGGGCGCGGACATCCGCACGCAGCAAGGGACGGGCCACGATGACTGAGCGGCACCCGGTGCTCGCGGTGATCGGTGCGGGCCCGGCCGGGCTCGCCGCCGCGTCGGCAGCCGCGGCGCACGGCGTGCGGGTGGTGCTGATCGACTCCGCCGCCGAGGCGGGCGGACAGTTCTACCGGCAGCCCGCACCCGCACTCCGCGCCCGTCGCCCTCAGGCACTCCACCACCAGTGGCGCACCTGGGAGCTACTGCGCGCCGGACTCGACGCCCACCTCGCCACCGGACGCGTCACGCATCTGAGTGATCGTCATGTGTGGTGTGTGGAACGGGAGTCGAACGACTCGGGCAGATCAGCCGACTTCACCGTGCATGCGCTGACGGGTCCTGAGCAGGAGGAGTCCGTCGCGGTCCGCGCCGACGGGGTGCTGCTGGCGACCGGCGGCTACGAGAAGGTCCTGCCGTTCCCCGGCTGGACCCTGCCCGGTGTGATCACCGCCGGCGGTGCCCAGGCCCTGTTGAAGGGCGGACTCGTGCTGCCCGGCCGTACGGCGGTCGTGGCCGGCACGGGCCCCTTGCTGCTGCCCGTCGCGGCCGGCCTCGCCGCTGCGGGAGCGCGGGTCGTCGCCCTGGTCGAGTCGGCCGGGCCGGGGAACTTCGTGCGTCGCGCCCCGGCCTGGGCCACAGCCCCTCGGAAGCTGGCCGAAGGGGCCGGGTACGCGGCCCGACTCCTGCGCCACCGCATCCCGGTGAAGGCCCGTCACCTGGTACTGGAAGCGCACGGCGCCGAGCGGCTGGAGTACGTCGTCGTCGCCGCGCTGGACGCCGAGGGCCGGCCGGTGCCCGGTTCCGAGCGACGTGTCCCCTGCGACACCCTCGCCGTCGGGCATGGTCTGCTGCCGCACACCGATCTCGCCGAAGGGCTCGGTTGTCGCCTCGACGGGCCGGGCGTGCGCGTCGACGACGAGCAGCGCACCGACGTCCCCGGCGTCTGGGCCGCCGGGGAGACCACGGGCATCGGCGGCGCGGAACTGTCGCTCGCCGAGGGGCATATCGCCGGACGGTCGGCGGCGGCCAGGCTGACCGGCAGGGTTCCCGAACCGCGGGCGTGGGCGCCGGCCGCCCGGGCCCGGACCCGGCTGCGGGCGTTCTTCGCGGCACTGGACGGCGCGTATGCCGCACGGCCCGTCCGGTGGACGGACCAGGTGAGCGACGAGACGGTCGTGTGTCGTTGCGAGGAGGTCACCGCGGGCGCCGTCCGCGAGGCCGTCGGCACACTCGGCGCGGGTGACCTGCGCACCGTGAAACTGCTGACCCGGGCCGGTATGGGCTGGTGCCAGGGCCGGATGTGCGAGCCCGGCGTGGCCGGTGTCACGGGCTGTGAGCTCACCCCGGCCCGCCGGCTGCTGGCCCGCCCCGTGCCCCTGGGGGTACTGGCCGCCGCGCCGGCCGATCCCGACCAAGTGATATGTCACATCCCATTGTCCTGCCCGGCGCTACACCCCCACCACTCACCGAACGTTCAGCGAACGCCGCATGAAAGGGACCTCGGATGACCGCCCCCACCCCTCCCCCCGGCCCCGCCGATCCCCGGCACCGCCCCTGGCGTGGTGTCCTCGTCGCCACCGCGCTCCCGCTCAAGCGCGACCTCTCCGTCGACTACGACCGGTACGCCGAGCACTGCGCCTGGCTGGTGGCGAACGGCTGCGACGGCGTCGTACCCAATGGCTCGCTGGGCGAGTACCAGGTGCTCACGCCCGAGGAACGCACCAGGGTGGTGGAGACGGCTGTGACCGCGATCGGCGGGGCGCGGGTGATGCCCGGGGTCGCCGCGTACGGCTCCGCGGAGGCCCGCCGTTGGGCCGAGCAGGCCGCCGAGGCGGGTTGCGAAGCGGTGATGCTGCTGCCGCCCAACGCCTACCGCGCGGACGAGCGTGCCGTCGTGGCCCACTACGCGGAGGTCGCCCGGGCGGGCCTGCCGGTCGTGGCGTACAACAACCCGATCGACACCAAGGTCGACCTCGTGCCCGAACTGCTGGCGCGGCTGCACGGCGAGGGTCTCATCCACGGCGTCAAGGAGTTCTCCGGCGATGTCCGACGCGCCTATCGGATCGCCGAACTCGCCCCCGAACTCGACCTGTTGATCGGCGCCGACGACGTACTGCTGGAGTTGGCCGTGGCAGGGGCCAAGGGCTGGGTGGCGGGCTACCCCAACGCGCTGCCGAAGGCCTCGGTGCAGCTGTACCGGGCGGCCGTCGCCGGTGATCTCACCACGGCGCTCCCCCTGTACCGTCAGCTCCACCCGCTGTTGCGCTGGGACTCCCGCGTCGAGTTCGTCCAGGCGATCAAACTCTCGATGGACGTCGTGGGCCGCCACGGCGGCGGCTGCCGTCCGCCAAGGGTCCCGCTGCTGTCGGACCAGGAGGCGACGGTCCGCGCGGCCACCGAGAAGGCCGTCGCCGCGGGACTCGCGTAACTCCGCACCGGACAAGGGGACTTCATCATGCGCAGCAAGCTCGTCCTGCACGCCGTCGACTCGCACACCGAGGGCATGCCCACCCGAGTGATCACCGGCGGGATCGGCACCATCCCCGGCGCGACGATGAACGAGCGGCGGCTGTACTTCCGTGAACACCGCGACGACGTGAAGCAGTTGCTGATGAACGAGCCGCGCGGGCACTCCGCGATGAGCGGCGCGATCCTGCAGCCGCCCACCCGGCCGGACTGCGACTGGGGCGTCGTCTACATCGAGGTCTCCGGCTATCTGCCGATGTGCGGACACGGCACGATCGGGGTGGCGACGGTACTCGTCGAGACGGGCATGGTGGAGGTCGTCGAACCGGTCACCACCATCCGCCTGGACACCCCGGCCGGACTCGTCGTCGCCGAGGTGACGGTCGAGGACGGCGCGGCCACGTCCGTGACCTTGCAGAACGTCCCCTCCTTCGCGGTCGCACTGGACCGCAAGGCGACCCTGCCCGACGGGCGCAGCGTGACATACGACCTGGCGTACGGCGGCAACTTCTACGCGATCCTGCCGCTGGAGGAGTTCGGGCTGCCCTTCGACCGCGCTCGAAAGGACGACATCCTGCGGGCCGGCCTGTCCTTGATGGATGTGATCAACTCCGAGGAGGAGCCGGTCCACCCCGAGGACCCGTCCATCCGCGGCTGCCACCACGTCCACCTGTACGCGCCCGGCGCCACCGCCCGGCACTCGCGGCATGCGATGGCCATCCACCCCGGCTGGTTCGACCGCTCGCCCTGCGGTACGGGGACGAGCGCGCGCATGGCACAACTGCACGCCCGGGGCGAGCTGCCGTTGCACACCGAGTTCGTGAACGAGTCCTTCATCGGCACCCGCTTCACGGGGCGGCTGCTCGGCACGACGGAGGTCGCCGGCCGCCCGGCGGTACTGCCCAGCTTCACCGGCCGCGCCTGGATCACGGGAACGGCCCAGTACCTGCTGGACCCGACGGACCCGTTCCCGGCGGGATTCGTCCTGTGACACCGGGGCCTACCCCACCGTAGATACTGATGAGCGAAGTACCTGACGTAGCACGTGACATGGCACAGCGCGATGGCACAGCCCGTTTCCGAGGAGACCCACCATGGCCCCGCCGCCCATGAGCAGCAGCCAGCCACCCGCCGAGCCGTCGCTCCCCGTGCTCGGCGGGCGCCGCAGCAGCTACCGCGAGCGGGTCGCGGACGCCCTGCGGGCCGCGCTGATCGCGGGCGAACTGCGGCCCGGCGAGGTGTACTCGGCGCCGACACTCGCCACCCGCTTCGGCATCTCGGCGACGCCGGTCCGCGAGGCGATGCTGGATCTCGCCAAGGAGGGCCTGGTGGACGCGGTCCCCAACAAGGGGTTCCGGGTCACGGACGTCTCCGACCGGCAGCTCGACGAGTACACGCACGTGCGCGCTCTGATCGAGATCCCCACGGTGGCGGCGCTGGCGACGAGCGCCGACCCCGTGTCGCTGGAGGCGCTCCGCCCCGCCGCCCGGGAGATCGTCGCCGCCGCGGTCGCGGGCGACCTCATCGCCTACGTCGAGGCCGACACCCGTTTCCACCTGGGCCTGCTCGCCCTGGCCGGTAACGCCCATCTCGTCGAGGTCGTCCGGGAACTGCGCGGCCGCGCCCGCCTGTACGGCCTGACCGCGCTTTCCGCCTCGGGCCGTCTGCTGGCCTCCGCCGAAGAACACCTGGAGCTTCTGGACGCCCTGCTGGCGCGCGACGAACGGGCTGTTCGCGAGGTCATGACACGGCACCTGGGGCATGTCCGGGGGTTGTGGGCGTCAGCCCGGGAGTAGGCCGCCCTCCGCTCGGATACCCCAGGCGTTCCCGAAACGTCCTGTGATCCTTGTCGCGGACGGGAGAAGAGTGGGCGCGGCGCCGGTTGGGCAGTCAATTGCCCGTGCGCGAAAGGACGGTGTCTATCCCGTGGGGGAATCCGTGCGTCTGTGTCTGATCGGTGCGGGACTGTCGGGGCTGGCGACGGCACACGCCCTGAAGAGCGCCGGGGTCGACTTCGTCTGCCTGGAGCAGTCGAGTGACGTCGGCGGGCTGTGGCGTCGGCCGCAGGCGGGCGAGCGCGGTCCCGGCTATCTGTCGCTGCACCTCAACACCGCCAAGCACCTCACAGGGTACGCGGACTTCCCGATGCCCGCCTCCTACCCGCTCTACCCCCGGCACAGTCAAATCGCCGCCTATCTGCGCTCGTTCGCCGAGTGGGCCGGCATACGGGACCGCATCGAGCTGGGGACGACCGTGGAGTCCGTACGGCAGAAGGCCGACGGTGGGTGGACGGTCGTCAGCCGGGATGCCGACGGCACGACCTCGTCCCGCAGCTTCACCCATGTGATCGTCGCCTCCGGGCACAACTCGGAACCGTCGATGCCCGCATTGCCGAAGGGTGCCGAGACGTTCACGGGAACGATTCGCCACTCTCTCGACTACCTCGACGGCAGCGCATTCGCCGGACAGCGCGTCATCGTCGTGGGGCTCGGCAGCTCGGCGGTGGACATCGCCGCGGACCTCTCCCGGCACGCCGAGCTGACCGTCCTGTCGGCGCGCCGAGGCCTGCACATCGTGCCCAAGCAGTTGTTCGGCATGGCGCTCGACGAGATCGCCGAAGCGCCGTGGTGGATCAGCATGTCCCTGGCGGAGCAGCGCCGTTTCATCGAACAGGCCCTGTTGATCGCCCGCGGCAGACTCCGCGACCACGGGCTGCCCGAGCCGGACCACCCGCTCTTCGCGTCATCCATCACCATCTCCGACGAGATCCTCAGCCGTATCCGCCATGGCGCGGTCACCCCGAAACCGTCGATCGACGCCGTCGACGGCGGCCGGGTCTCCTTCGTCGACGGCACATCGGTCAGGGCCGACGCGATCGTGTACTGCACCGGCTACCAGATGGCCTTCCCGTTCCTGGAGCCCGGCTGCCCGGTCGGCGCGCAGGGCTCGGTCGAGCTGTACAAGCGGGTCGTCGCCCCGGACCGTCCCGGCCTGTTCTTCGTCGGTCTGGTGCGCCCGGTCGGTTCGATCACGAGGATGGTGGAGGCGCAGGCACGGTGGATCGCGCGGCTCGTCAACGGCGATGCGGTGCTGCCGGAGGCGGAGGTCATGCGCAAGGAGATCGCCGCGTACCTGAGCGGTGTCGCGGGTCAGTACGGACAGCGGGACAGCGCGTCGATCCAGGTCAACGTGGCGCCGTATCTGCAGGAGCTGCGCGAGGAGTGAGGTCGGCCGGACGCCGGGACGCCGGGACGCCGACAAGCAGATACCCGCCCCGAAGGGCGGGTATCTAGTTGGCCGGATGGCTGTGCGTAAGGCGCATCACTTGGTCAGCCAGTTGAGGAACTTGCTCCACACTCCGGCCTGTTCGTGGCGGACTGCTCCGGGGGTCTCGCGCGCCGACGCCTGAGTGGTGGCCTGCCGACTCGTACGGATCACCGGCTTGACGGGGGTGTATCGCGCGGGGAGCGTGACAAGGCCACGACTGAAGGCTCCCTGACGCCACGTCAAACTGTTTTCAGGGATACTGAGTTCGACGTCGGGGAGGCGGTTGAGAAGGTTCTCGACGGCCGACACGACGATCTGCCGGGCGGGTTCCTTCGAGGGGCAGGCGTGCGGGCCTGCGCTCCAGGCGAGGTGTGCGCGGTTGCTGCCGGCCTTGCGGGCCGCCGACAGTGTGGGACCGGTGTTGGCCGCGGCGATGCCGACCAGCATCAGGTCACCGGCGATGAGCTTCTGACCGGCGAACTCCATGTCGGACACCGGGTAGTGGGCGGCGAAGTTCGTCATGGGCGGGTTCTCCCACAACGTGTCTTCCATCGCCTCCTCGATCAGCCCGCCCTCGTGGGCGTACCGGTCGTCGGTGAGGATTCGGTGCAGGGTGTTGCCGATGAGGTTGACCAGGGGCTCGGCGCCCGCGCCCAGCAGCAGGGAGACCTGGTGCAGCATCTCCTCGTCGGACAGGCCGGTCTGATGCTTCAGCAGCCAGGAGGTGACGTCATCGCCGGGCTTGCGCCGCTTGAGGGCGACGAGCTCGCGCACGGCCTCGTACAGGACCTCGCTGGCCTTCTCGGCGTTGACGCCGTCGAACATGCCGGAGATGCCGAAGAAGACGCGGTCGCCGATGTCGGCGGTGCAGCCGAAGAGCTCGTTGAACACGAACAACGGGAGCTGCTTGGCGTAGGAGCCGATCAGGTCGGCCGAACCGCGTTCGCTGAACTGGGAGATGAGGAAGTCGGAGATCCGCTCGACGCTCTGGCTGAGCCTCATCGGATCGATGCGCGCCATGCAGTCCGAGATGGACTGACGCAGCCTCAGGTGTTCGGCGCCATCGGAGGACATGCAGTTGGGCCGGTAGGCGAGCACGGGAAGAACGGGGCTGTCGGGGGCGATCCGGCCCTCGTTGAGGTCCCGCCAGCGGCGTGCGTCCTTGCGGAACGAGCCGGAGTCCTGCAGGAGCTGCAGGGCGGTGGCGTAGTCGGTGACGAGGGTGGCCTCTACTCCCGGGGCGATCTCCACGGGCGCGGTCGGCCCGTAGTGCCGCAGGTAGGTGTAGTAGGGCTCCGGGTCGGCCGCGTACTCCGGTCCGTAGAGCGGCACTCGGCCGCCGGGCTGGTGCGCCGGGCAACCCGGAGGGGGCACGGGGGCGGTGGGTTGGGCGTCCATGTCTGCTCCTAGTGGGCACGGTCCTGCAGATGACGGACGAGGGTGATCAGCGCTTCCGCCGAGGACTTCTCGTCTCGTGCGTCGCAGGTGACGACGGGGGTGTCGTCGAGCAGGTCCAGTGCGTCGCGCAGGGCCATCTCGTCGCGCAGCGGCGAGCCGTCGAAGTGGTTGACGGCGATGGCGTAGTCGAGTCCGTACTGCTCGATGAGGTCGATCACGGCGAAGGAGTCCGCGAGTCGCTCGGGGTCGACGAGCACCAGCGCGCCGAGCGCACCGCGTGCCATGTCCTCCCACATCTGGACGAAGCGCTGCTGGCCCGGCGTTCCGAACAGGTACAGCACGACGCGGTCGCTGATGGTCAGACGGCCGAAGTCCATGGCCACCGTGGTGGTGGTCTTGCCCTGGACTCCCTTGAGGTCGTCGACGGACTCGGCGGCCCGCGTCATCGTCTCCTCGGTGGTCAGCGGCTCGATCTCGGAGATCGCCCCGATGAACGTGGTCTTGCCGACCGCGAAGTGGCCCACGACGAGGATCTTCACCGCTGTCTGCGTAGCCCCGTCGCGGACGTACGCCTGTTCATCCAAACTTGGCCCTGAGACCATTCAGCACCTCCTCCAGGATGTCCCGGTCGGCGAGCGGCGCCCGCTGCACGGGCGGGCGGGTGATGAGGTAGCCGCCTTCGGTGAGGGCGGCGAGGAGGATCTTCACCACGCCCAGGGGCAGTTGGGTGTGGCCGGCGATTTCGGCGACCGAGAGGTAGCCGGCCGAGCACAGGTCCAACAGGTTCTGTTCCTCGGGGGACAGGCGGGTCGGCCGCTGCTCGTGATCGGTGGCCGCCGTGACCAGGGTGATGAGGGAGAGCTGCCCTTCGTCGGGCAGCCCGCGCCCCTTGGTGATGACGTACGGGCGCACTAACTCCGGCGTCTGGGGCTCCAGTTCGTCGAAACCGTTCATGACCGCGCGCCGAGGTTCTCGCGCGGCGGTGTCATCAGGGCCTTGCCGAGTTGACCGACGAGCTGCTGCATCCGGAAGGTGATGTCCGCCATGTCGACGTCCGGCGAGGCGGAGACGCCGAGGTAGGCGCCCTCGCCGGCGGAGATCAGGAAGACCCAGCCCCCGTCGAACTCGACCAGCGTCTGCCGCCAGCGCATCTGCGGGTCCTCGCAGAAGAACGCGAGCGAGCGGCTGAGCGACTGCACCCCGCTCATCGCGGCGGCCACGCGGTCCGCGTCGTCCTTGTCGAAATCCTGCGTCCGGGCCATCAGCAGGCCGTCGGCGGAGATCAGGACTGCGTGCAGGGCCCCGGGAATCTCCAAGGCACTGTCAAGCATCCATGACAGATCGTCGTTCACGAGACCTCATGCCCTTCGCTGCTTGCACCACGTGTGCTGCTCGACTTGTCCGCGGGATCCGCAGGCGTGGCCCGGCCCGACTGGGTACCCCGTTGGAAGGCGCCCATGATCGCCGCCGTCTCGGCGCCCGAGCGGGCGGGAGTGGGGGCGGACGCGCTGCCCGGCACGATGGCCATGGGCCGCTTGCGCCGCCGCTTCGGCAGGCCGTCGGCGGTGGTGGTGTTGGCCGTCAGCGCGCCTTCGGGGCCACTGAAGCCCGTGGCGGTGACGGTGGAAGCGACGGCCGGAGCCGGCTCCTTCTGCTCGGGCGCGTTGGTGAGCAGGTCGTGCGGCAGGAGGAGCACCGCCCGGACGCCTCCGTAGGGGGAGGTGGAGTCCACGGACACCTCGAAGCCGAAGCGCTCGCTGAGCACACCGATCACGGCGAAGCCGAACTGCGGCGGGTTGCCGAGTGCGGAGACGCCCGAGACCCGGTCGCTGGCGAGGAGTTTGTCGGCACGGGTGCGCTCTTCGTCGTTCATACCGACACCGGCGTCGTCGACGACGATGCAGATACCCTTGGGCACGGTACGAATGTTGATTTCGACGACGGTGTCTGGGCTGGAATAGCTCGTGGCGTTGTCGAGCAGCTCGGCGAGGGCCAGTGCGACGGGTTCGACGGCACGGCTCGTGACGCCGAAGTCGACCTGCGAGAGAATCTCCACCCGCCGGTAGTGGCGAACCCTGCCCTGCGCGCTGCGCACCACGTCGTAGACGGACGCGACATCACGTGCGCGCCCCAGCCAGCCGTCGCAGAGCACGGCGATGGACTGGGCGCGTCGGCCGAACTGCGAGTTCGTGTGGTCGATCTCCAGGAGGTCCTGGAGGATGACCGACTCGCCGTACTTGTTCTGCAGCCGGGAGACAATCAACTGCTGTTCCGCGGCCAGGCCCTGAAGGGTCCGCATCGCGGACTTGAGGACCGTTTTCGTAGCCTCTTCGGCTCGTTCCTGAGCTGCCTCGACGGATTGCGCGTACTCGTTTTCCAACGCGGAGTAGTGGGACTTGAGCCCCGCGATCTCCTGCCTTAAGGCGCGCGCCACCCTGCGCTGACGCACAATGAGGGTGACTGCGACGAGTACGGCGACGAGGAGAGCCCAGAGTACCGGGTTCTGTATGTAATCAGTCATAAGACTCTCTTCAGGCGGCCTCGACTGACGGCCAGTTGCTGAATTCCCGTCAATGCGGGTGGACCGGCGGACCGCCCGCACCGGGGTGACCGCCCGGACTGTCCCCGTAGCCGGAGATGTCGTCTTGCACCCATCCGCCCGCTCTACAAGCGAGCGTGATCGTATCACCACGAGAACGAGCCATAGACCGCCAATATGGGGACGGGGATGAACATTGACGGGCCGTCAGTAAGCTGTTGAGCGACGGGTGAAACGACACCCGAGGCGACGCCCGGACAGGGTGCCGGGCACCACGGCGGGACAACCGATAAACGGGCTTCCGCGACATTTGGGCGGCAATGGATACGGAAACGACAAAACCCGCACTCGGCTGATCACCGAATGCGGGAACTGACTGATCGTCGAATATCACCGAGCGAAATCCGCTCGATGCGGAGAGTGAGAGTGTCCGAGGGGGGACTTGAACCCCCACGCCCGATAAAGGGCACTAGCACCTCAAGCTAGCGCGTCTGCCATTCCGCCACCCGGACCAGGTGTCTGCCGCCGTGCGGAAGCGTTCCCCGCGGCGACATGGACAACAATACCAAGCTTTCGGAGTGCGATTCACCTGCATATCCGCTGGCCACACAGGGGGCGGGGCACCGCCGCGGGCGCCTCACGCCGGGTGACCGCACGATCGCTCCGCGCTCGGGCTGCCCGCGGGGCGCGTCGGTCCTGGCCGTCGCCAGGACGATCGACCACCTGGTTGAGGAGCGCCCGGGGTCAGGGCATCTGCTGTGCCTGCGGGAAGTTTCCGGGCAGCCGCTCCCCGGCCGGTCCTCGTGTCATCGCGCGCACCAGCAGTTCCCCGCCGACGAACGCGCCCCGCCAGGAGGCGCCGCAGCCGCCGAAGAGCTCGTCGCGGTCGCCGCGGGAGCGCGGCGTGCCGTGGCCGACCTTGAAGGCGCGGATCTGCGGGGCCAGTCGGTCGTAGGTCACCCGGTCGTCCGTGGACAGTGTGGCGACGAGCGCCCCGTTGGACGCGTTCACGGCGGCCAGCAGCTCCGCTTCCGTGTCGACGAGGACGATGGTGTCGACCGGGCCGAACGGCTCCGCGTGGTACAGGGGTGAGGACGGCGGCGGGGCCAGGAGCGTGACCGGTTGGACGTAGGCGGAGGTGTCCTGGCCGGGCAGGAAGCGGGCGTCGGCCGGGCGGCCGCGGTGCAGCGGGACCGCGCCCCGGTCGATGGCCTCGGCGACCTGGTCGTTGAGTTCCTTGGCCTTGGCCGCGTTGATCACCGGACCGAAGTCCAGCCGTGGGTGGGCTCGTCGCGCGCTTCTCGACGGCCAGTGGATGTCCGAGCCTCAGCGTGCGCACCGCCGGGACGGCCCGGTCGACGTCGGCCGGTGCGAGCCGCCAGGGCTTGCCGATCTCCCATACGAGGAGGAGGGCGAGGAGTTCTCGGGCAGCACGCGGCCGTCGGCCTGCCAGGTGGCGTTCCACAGGTTGAGGACCCGGTCCTCGCGGAAGGCCTCCGGGGCGACGGCGAGGCAGCGCCGCCAGGCATCGGGCCTGGAGGGTTCCTGACTTGAGGGTGAGGGTGGTGGTCATGGGGCTGCTCCGCTCTCGGTGCACGGTCGGGTCCGCCGAGCCATCGCGAGGCCGAACGCCGATGGCCGAAAGTGCCGCACGCCCCCTGGACACCACCCACCGGATGGGGGATAACAAGCTTCATACAGTATTCGTCGACTGTATGCAATGTACGACGACTGCATCCCATCCCCTACGAAGGGACAGGACTTCGCCATGCCCGACGATACCCAGGACGTGATTTCCGGTGGTCATCTCGTTGCCAAGGCGCTGAAGGCAGAGGGGGTCGACCGCATCTACACGCTGTGCGGCGGCCACATCATCGACATCTACGACGGCTGCGTCGACGAGGGCATAGAGGTCGTCGACGTACGCCACGAACAGGTCGCCGCCCATGCCGCCGACGGCTACGCGCGCATCACCGGCAAGCCCGGCTGCGCGGTCGTCACCGCCGGCCCCGGCACCACCGACGCCGTCACCGGTGTCGCCAACGCCTTCCGCGCGGAGTCCCCGATGCTGCTGATCGGCGGTCAGGGGGCGCTCAGCCAGCACAAGATGGGGTCCTTGCAGGACCTGCCACACGTCGACATGATGACGCCGATCACCAAGTTCGCGGCGACCGTGCCGGACACGGCCCGCGCGGCGGACATGGTGTCGATGGCGTTCCGCGAGTGCTACCACGGCGCGCCCGGCCCCTCCTTCCTGGAGATCCCGCGCGACGTCCTCGACGCCAAGGTGCCGACGGCGAAGGCCCGGCTGCCGAGGCCGGGCGCCTACCGCGCCTCCACCCGCTCGGCCGGCGACCCCGAGGCCGTCGAAAAGCTCGCCGACCTGCTGGTGCACGCCGAGAAACCCGCCATCCTGCTGGGCAGTCAGGTGTGGACGACCCGGGGCACGGAGGCGGCCGTCGAACTGGTCCGCACGCTGAACATCCCGGCGTACATGAACGGCGCGGGCCGCGGCACACTGCCGCCCGGCGATCCGCACCACTTCCAGCTGTCGCGCCGGTACGCCTTCTCGGGCGCCGACGTGATCGTCATTGTGGGCACCCCGTTCGACTTCCGGATGGGCTACGGCAAGCGGCTCTCCCCCGACGCGACCGTGGTGCAGATCGACCTCGACTACCGCACCGTCGGCAAGAACCGCGACATCGACCTCGGTATCGTCGGCGACGCCGGGCTGGTGCTGAAGTCGGTGACCGAGGCCGCCTCCGGGCGCCTCAACGGGGGCGCGTCGAAGCGCAAGGAGTGGCTCGACGAACTGCGCGCCGCCGAGCAGACCGCGCTCGAGAAGCGATTGCCCAGCCTCAGGTCGGAGGCCTCGCCGATCCATCCCTACCGCCTGGTCAGCGAGATCAACGACTTCCTCACCGAGGACTCGATCTACATCGGCGACGGCGGCGACATCGTCACCTTCTCCGGGCAGGTCGTGCAGCCCAAGTCACCGGGCCACTGGATGGACCCGGGCCCGCTGGGCACCCTCGGCGTCGGCGTCCCCTTCGTGCTCGCCGCCAAGCAGGCGCGGCCCGACAAGGAGGTCGTCGCCCTCTTCGGCGACGGCGCCTTCTCCCTCACCGGCTGGGACTTCGAGACCCTCGTCCGCTACGACCTCCCGTTCGTCGGCATCGTGGGCAACAACTCCTCCATGAACCAGATCCGGTACGGCCAGGCCGCCAAGTACGGCCCGGAGCGCGCGCGGATCGGCAACACCCTCGGCGACGTCCACTACGACAAGTTCGCGCAGATGCTGGGCGGTTACGGCGAGGAGGTGCGCGACCCCGCCGACATCGGCCCCGCGCTCGGGCGCGCCCGCGAGTCCGGGAAGCCCTCCCTGATCAACGTCTGGGTCGACCCGGACGCGTACGCCCCCGGAACGATGAACCAGACGATGTACAAGTGAGGCGCCCCCGATGACCCCCATGACAGGAACGGCCAGCAAGGCTCTCGAAGGCATCCGTGTCCTCGACATGACGCACGTCCAGTCGGGCCCGTCGGCGACCCAGTTGCTTGCCTGGCTCGGCGCGGACGTCGTCAAGCTGGAGGCGCCGTCCGGTGACATCACGCGCGGGCAGTTGCGCGACCTCCCGGACGTCGACTCGCTCTACTTCACGATGCTCAACTGCAACAAACGCAGCATCACCCTCAACACCAAGACCGAGCGCGGCAAGGAGATCCTCACCGAGCTGATCCGGCGCTCCGACGTCATGGTCGAGAACTTCGGACCGGGCGCGGTCGACCGTATGGGCTTCACCTGGGACCGCATCCAGCAGATCAATCCGCGGATCGTGTATGCCTCCATCAAGGGGTTCGGGGACGGCCCGTACACGAACTTCAAGGCGTACGAGGTCGTCGCTCAGGCCATGGGCGGGTCGATGTCGACCACCGGTTTCGAGGACGGGCCGCCGCTGGCGACGGGGGCCCAGATCGGGGACTCGGGGACAGGGGTGCACGCCGTGGCGGGGATTCTCGCGGCGCTGTACCAGCGGGAGAACACCGGGCGCGGTCAGCGGGTCAACGTGGCCATGCAGCACGCCGTACTCAACCTGTGCCGGGTGAAACTGCGGGACCAGCAACGCCTGGCACACGGGCCGCTCACTGAATATCCCAACGACGACTTCGGCCAGGAGGTTCCCCGGTCCGGAAACGCGTCCGGCGGCGGCCAGCCCGGCTGGGCCGTGAGGTGTGCTCCGGGCGGGCCGAACGACTACGTGTACGTCATCGTGCAGCCGGTCGGCTGGCAGCCGATCAGCGAGCTCATCGGCCGGCCCGAGCTGGCCGACGACCCCGAGTGGGCGACTCCGCAGGCCCGGCTGCCCAAGCTGAACAAGATGTTCCAGCTGATCGAGGAGTGGTCCTCGACGCTGCCCAAATGGGAGGTGCTGGAGCGGCTCAACGCCCACAACATCCCGTGCGGGCCGATCCTGTCCACCAAGGAGATCATCGAGGACGAGTCGCTTGCCGCCAACGAGATGGTGGTGCGCGTACCGCATCCGCAGCGCGGTGAGTTCATGACCGTGGGCAGCCCGCTGAAGCTCTCCGACTCCCCCGTCGAGGTGACCGGCGCGCCGCTGCTCGGCGAGCACAACGAAGAGGTGTACATCGGCGAACTCGGTCTCGGGGACGAGGAGCTGCGCCTGCTCAAGTCGAACGGGGTGATCTGAGGTGATGGCCGAGGACCGGGTGCTCAGGGTGCGTGCGCTGCTCGACGCGGTGCGCGCCGAGGGGCGGACGGCGCTCACCGCGCCGGAGGGCAAGGTGATCGCCGACGCGTACGGGATCGCCGTACCGGGCGAGGAGATCGCGACCGACGTCGAGGAGGCCGTCGCGTACGCCGCGCGCTTCGGCGGCCCCGTCGTGATGAAGATCGTCTCGCCGGACATCCTGCACAAGACCGACGCCGGCGGAGTGGTCGTCGGGGTGGAGGGCGCGGCGGACGTGCGAGCGGCGTTCCACCGGATCGTCGAGAACGCGCGCGCGTACGACGCGGGTGCCAAGATCGCGGGCGTGCAGATCCAGGAACTGCTGCCGCAGGGGCAGGAGGTCATCGTCGGGGCGGTAACCGATCCGACGTTCGGCAAGGTCGTGGCGTTCGGGCTCGGCGGGGTGCTCGTCGAGGTGCTCAAGGACGTCACCTTCCGGCTGGCTCCGGTGGACTCCGACGAGGCGCTTTCCATGCTGGACTCGATCAGGTCGGCGGAGATCCTGCGCGGGGTGCGCGGTCTGCCCGGCGTGGACCGGTGGGCGGTCGCCGAGCAGATCCGCCGGGTGTCCCAACTGGTCGCGGACTTCCCCGAGATCGCCGAGGTGGACCTCAACCCGGTGATCGCGACGCCACAGGGCGCCGTCGCCGCGGACATCCGCGTGATCCTGTCCGACACGCCGGTCAAGGAGCGTCGCCGCTACACGCGCGCGGAGATCCTCACCTCGATGCGCCGTCTGATGCAGCCGAGTTCCGTGGCCGTGATCGGCGCCTCCAACGAGCAGGGCAAGATCGGCAACTCGGTGATGCGCAACCTCGTCGACGGCGGCTTCGCCGGGGACATCCATCCGGTGAACCCCCGGGCCGATGACATCGTGGGCCGCAAGGCGTACAAGAGTGTCGCCGACGTTCCCGGTGAGGTGGATGTGGCGGTCTTCGCGATACCCGCCAAGTTCGTGGCCTCGGCCCTGGAGGAGGTGGGACGCAAGAACATCCCCAACGCCGTGCTGATCCCCTCCGGGTTCGCGGAGACCGGGGAACTCGCCCTCCAGGACGAGCTCGTGGCGATCGCCGAGCGCTACGGCGTGCGGCTGCTCGGGCCGAACATCTACGGCTACTACTCGACCTGGCAGGACCTGTGCGCCACGTTCTGCACCCCGTACGACGTCAAGGGCGGGGTCGCGCTGACCTCGCAGTCCGGTGGCATCGGGATGGCCATCCTGGGCTTCGCGCGCACCACGAAGACGGGCGTGTCGGCGATCGTGGGGCTCGGCAACAAGTCGGACCTGGACGAGGACGACCTGCTGACCTGGTTCGGCGAGGACCCGCACACCGACTGCATCGCGATGCACCTGGAGGACCTCAAGGACGGGCGCGCCTTCGTCGAGGCCGCGCGGGCCACCGTTCCGAAGAAGCCGGTCGTCGTTTTGAAGGCGGGCCGTACGGCGGCGGGCGCCAGGGCGGCCGGCTCCCACACCGGGGCGCTGGCGGGCGACGACGCCGTCTACGACGACATCCTGCGGCAGGCGGGCGTCATCAGGGCGCCCGGGCTGAACGACATGTTGGAGTACGCGCGAGCGTTGCCGGTGCTGCCCACCCCTCAGGGGGACAACGTCGTGATCATCACGGGCGCGGGCGGCAGCGGGGTGCTGCTGTCGGACGCGGTGATGGACAACGGCCTGACCCTGATGGAGATCCCGCCGGACCTGGACGCGGCGTTCCGGGAGTTCATCCCGCCCTTCGGGGCCGCGGGCAACCCGGTCGACATCACCGGGGGCGAGCCGCCGTCGACGTACGAGGCGACGATCCGGCTGGGTCTGGAGGATCCGCGCATCCACGCCCTGGTGCTCGGCTACTGGCACACCATCGTCACTCCCCCGATGGTCTTCGCGGAGCTCACCGCGCGCGTGGTGGCCGAGTTCCGCGAACGGGGCATCGAGAAGCCCGTCGTGGCGTCGCTCGCGGGTGACGTGGAGGTCGAGCAGGCCTGCCAGTACCTCTACGAACGGGGCGTCGTGGCGTACCCGTACACGACGGAGAAGCCGGTGGCCGTGCTCGGCGCCAAGTACCGCTGGGCGCGGGCAGCGGGGATGGTGGGGGGCGGTTCATGAGGTGACCCAGGCTCGGGGCCGGCCCACGGTGCGCGTCGGCCGGTCCCGGGACCCGTGCGCACACGAAAGGCATTGGACAGGGGGCGCTGGCCAGAACTTTCGACGCAAGGGGTGCTGAGCTGTATGACAACCACCGACCACTCGGCCTCCCTCCCCTACCGGGAGGTGACCGACCGCAACGGCCGCGTGTACCGGATCGGCGAGAGCGACCGGGACATCATGGGGCGGCCACGCTGGACCATGGTGCTCTTCCCCTGGATGGGCATGCTGGGCATCAGCTCCTCGGAGTACGCGTTCACGTCGGCCGAGGACACCCTGCACGACGCCCATCTGTGGAGCAGTGGGCACATCTTCTGGCTGATGGGCGTCTGGGTGTTCTTCCAGGCGGCCATGGCCTTCCCGGCCGGGCAGCTGCGCGAGAGCGGCAGACTGCCCGCGCGGCAGGCGATGATGCTGGGCGCGCTGGGCACGGTTCTCGGCTATCTGTCACTCGCGTACGCACCGCACGTCACCGTCGCCCATCTCGGCTTCGGCGTGTGCAGCGGCATCGGCGCCGGCCTCGTCTACGCGACCTGCGTGAACATGGTCGGCAAGTGGTACCCGGAGCGCAAGGGCGGCAAGACCGGCATGGTCAACGGCGGTTTCGCCTACGGCTCGGTGCCCTTCGTGTTCCTGTTCACGTCGTACATGGACCTGGGCAACTACCGGGGCGTGCTGGTGATGGTGGGCCTCGTCTGCTGCGCCGTCGTCGCGTTCGCGGGGTGGTTCTTCCGGGACCCGCCGAAGAACTGGTGGCCGGCGCAGGTAGACCCGCTCAGGCTCACCGACGACCCGAAGATCCGGCGGGCGCTGGAGAAGAACCCCGCCCGCGGTGAAGCAGTACACGCCGAAGGAGGCCGCCCGCACTCCCGTCCTGTGGATGGTGTGGTTCTGTCTGCTGTGCACGGCCGGGATCAACATCTTCGGCATCGCCTTCCAGGTGCCGTTCGGCAAGGACATGGGCTTCGCGGGCGGGATCGTGGCGACGGCGATGTCCCTGAAGGCGATCGTCAACGGCACCGGGCGCGGCATCATCGGCTGGATCTCCGACCGCTGCGGACGCCGCCACACCCTGATCATCGTCTGTCTCGTGCTCGGTACGGCCCAGTTCGGTGTGCTGGTCTTCGGCCAGATGGCCAGCATGCCGTTCTTCCTGATCTGCTCCATGGTCTCCGGCTTCGGCGGTGGCGCGATCTTCCCGCTGTTCGCCGCGATGACGGCGGACTACTTCGGCGAGAACAACAACGCCAGCAACTACGGCATGGTCTACAGCTCCAAACTCATCTCGGGTCTCGTGGGCTCCGGCGTCGGCTCGATCGTGGTCGGGACGTGGGACTACGAGGGCGCGTTCGTCCTGGCGGGCTCGATCGGCCGGGCATCCGCGGTGCTGGCGCTCTTCCTGAGGGCGCCCGGCAGGCCCCTGACCAGTCGTCGCATCGTCCCCAATCCGCATCCGCTCGGTGAGGAAATGGCCTGACATGACGGCAGATCCCCTCGCAACGAACAGTTCTCCGACCGACGCCGCCGCCCGTCCCTACCGTGAGGTGACCGACTCCCGCGGCCGCGTCTACCGCATCGGCGAGAGCGACCGCGACATCCTCGGCCACTCCCGCAAGCTCATGATCTACCTGCCGTGGATCGCCATGATGGCGATCAGCGTCTTCGAATACGCGTACGGCTCCGCGGAGGACACTCTGTCCCACGCGCACGGCTGGACGCAGGGCAACACCTTCTGGATCCTCAGCGTCTGGGTGTTCTTCCAGGCCGGTATCGCCTTCCCGGCGGGATGGCTGCGCGAGAAGGGCGTCCTGACGGCCCGCAGGGCCATGTACATCGGCTCCGGCATGTGTCTGGCCGGTTTCCTCGCGCTGTCTCATCTGGACGACGTCCTGCTGGCCATTCTCGGCTTTGGGGTGGTCGGCGGGATCGGGGCCGGTCTGGTCTACGCGACCTGCATCAACATGGTCGGCAAGTGGTTCCCGGAACGGCGCGGCGCCCGGACCGGCTTCGTCAACGGCGGGTTCGCGTACGGGTCACTGCCGTTCATTTTCATCTTCAACTACGGCTTCGACACCGCCAACTACCACCGCGTCCTCGACCTCATCGGCTGCTACATCATGGTCGTGGTGTTCGGGTGCGCGTTCTTCTTCAAGGACCCGCCGAAGAACTGGTGGCCCGCCGGCCTCGACCCGCTGACCTTCTCCGGCGACCACAAGAACGCGGCGAGCCTGGCCAAGAACCCCCCGGCGGTGAAGCAGTACACACCGCAGGAGGCCGTCCGGACCGGCATGCTGCCCCTGATGTGGCTCTCCATCGTGCTGACGGCCGGCGTGTCCATCTTCGGGATCTCCTTCCAGGTCGACTTCGCCAAGGAGGTCGGCTTCGGACCGCTGGTCGCGGCGTCGTCGATGGGGGTCATGGCGGTCATCAACGGCATCGGCCGCGGCGTCGTGGGCTGGCTGTCCGACCGCTGGGGCCGCAAGCCCACGCTCGTGTTCGTCATCGTCGTCCTGGGGCTCGCGCAGTTCGGCGTGATCTGGGCCGGTGACGTCAGGAGCGAATGGCTGTTCCTGTTCTTCGCCTTCCTGTCCGGCTTCGGCGGCGGCGCGTTCTACCCGCTGTTCGCGGCTCTGACCCCGGACTACTTCGGCGAGAACTACAACGCCACCAACTACGGGCTGGTGTACAGCGGCAAGCTGATCAGCGGTCTGTTCGGCGGCGGCCTGGGCTCCATGGTGGTCGCGGCCTGGGGGTACAACGGCGCGTACGCGCTGGCCGGCGGCCTCTCGATGGTCGCGGCGGCCATCGCACTGCTGCTGCGGCAGCCTGGCCGGAGCGGGGAAATCAGCTCGAACACCCGGCCCCAGTCCGCGGGTTGACAAGGCACGCGCGTGCGGAGGCCCCACCCCGGCAGGCACGGGGTGGGGCCTCCACGCGTGCGTGCGTGGTCATCTCATCCGGCGTCGCCCGGTGCTCAGCACTTCTCGCGCAGCGAGTGCAGGTGCGCGCTCGACTTGCGGGCGAAGGCGAACGACTCGACCGGGTTGTCGTGTTCGGCCTGCCAGTGGTGGGCCAGGCGCTCGCCGCGCAGCCGGGTCACGGCGGAGATGAACCGCTGGTAGTCGATGTCCCCGTCACCTACGTCGACCATCCGGTACCCGAAGGGGTTCGAGGGGTCGCTGACGCCGTCCTTCACATGGAAGAGCGGGTAGCGGTGCGGCTGCCTCAGTACGTAGTCCAGCGGCTCGAAGGGCGCGGGCGTACCGTCGGTCCGCGCCGAGAAGCGGAACTGGCCGACGTACGCCCAGAAGATGTCCATCTCCAGGAACACCAGGTCGGGGTCGGTCTCGGCGAGCAGCACATCGTAGAGGCGGACCTTGGGGTTGTCGGTCGCGAAGGCGAACTCGTCGGAGTGGTTGTGCTGGTAGAACTTCATGCCGCGGGCTCGCGCCGCCGCTCCGTAGGTGTTGAACTCCTCGGCCGCGCGTTTCCAGGCGTCGACGGTGGACCCGTAGCGGAAGGGGCCCGAGGCGGTGCCGATGTGCTTGAGGCCCAGGGCCTGGGCGTCGTCGAGGACCTTGGTGAGGTTCTGGGCGAAGGTGTAGGCGTTCGGGTCGTCGGCGTAGTACCCGACGTGGCTGCCGATCGGCGTCAGGCCGTGGTTGCGGGCCAGCCGCCTGAGCTGAGCGAGGGTGATGGGCCCGGCGGAACCCTGGGTGTAGCCGGCGAACTCGACCTCGTCGTAGCCGTACTTCTTCAGCTCGGCGAAGACGGCGGCGAAGCCCAGCGTGGAGACCTTGTCCCGCAGGCTGTAGAGCTGGACGCCGAGCCGGCCGGGGGGCAGGACGGGCCGGCCACGGCCGGCGGCCGACGTTTCGGCGGCGGGTGCTGCCGTGGCCGGGGTCGCGGCGGCTCCCAGCAATGCGGCGGCGGTGGCACCCGCGGCGACGCCGAGCATGCCTCGTCTGGTGAGGCGGTGGGTGAGTTCGGGGTCGGTGTCGGAGATGCGGCTCATGTCTGGAACTCCTCGGGATCGGAGGGCGTTGTCAGTGGTGAGTGCTTCACTTGTGACCAGTCGGCAACCTGTCAGGACAGGCCGGCCAGTTGGAGCAGCAGTGCTTTCACGTCGGTGGCCGCAATGCGGTCGCCGAGCGAACGGGGGGTGGAGCAGATGAGGAGCGGACCGTCGGCGTCGCTCGTCGGAAGGCGGCCGTGGCTGCCGCGAATAGGTGAGGGATCGAGGGGCACGACCGCCATGCGGTAGCGCATGCCGAGCTTCTTGCGGGCCAGGGCGGTGGCCGCCTTGACCTTCACATAGGGGTCGCGTGGATCCATGAACAGCTCGACCGGGTCGTAGCCGGGTTTGCGGTGGATCTCGACGAGCCGTGCGAAGTCGGGCGCGCGGGCGTCGTCGAGCCAGTAGTAGTACGTGAACCAGGCGTCCGACTCCGCCACGGCGACGAGTTCGCCGGAGCGCGGATGGTCGAGGTGGTGGGCCTTCTTGCCCTCGTCGTCGAGGAGTTGCTCGATGCCGGTCAGTCCGGCGAGCGCGGCCCGGGTGGCCTCCAGGTCCTCGGGGCGGCCTACGTAGACGTGGGCGAGCTGGTGGTCCGCGACCGCGAAGGCACGGGACGCCATCGGGTCGAGGTACTCCATGCCGTCCTGGGTGTGCACCTCGAGCAGGCCGGCGCGGCGCAGAGTGCGGTTGATGTCGATGGGCCGGCTGACCGGGGTGATGGCGTACTCGGACAGTGCGACGACGGTACGGCCCTGCGTGCGGGCGTCGGCCAGGAGGGGGGCCATGGCCTTGTCCAGGTCGGCGGCCGCCCGCAGAGAGCGCCGGTCGTCGGGGCCGAAGCGCTGGAGGTCGTAGTCGAGGTGAGGGAGGTAGCACAGGGCGAGGTCGGGTCGGCGGGTGCGCAGGATGTGGCGGGTCGCGTCGATGATCCAGCGGCTGGAGACCAGGTCGGCGCCCGGTCCCCAGAAGTGGAACAGGGGGAAGGTGCCGATTTCGTCGGTGAGTTCGTCGTGCAGGGCCGGGGGCCGGGTGTAGCAGTCGGGCTCCTTGCGGCCGTCGGAGTAGTAGATCGGACGGGGGGTGACGGTGAAGTCGGTGTCGGCGCCCATCGCGTACCACCAGCAGATGTTGGCGACCGTGTAGCCGGGGTGCGCCCGGCGGGCGGCGTCCCACAGCTTGTCTCCGGTGACGAGACCGTTGTGCTGCCGCCACAGCAGGACGTCACCGAGCTCACGGAAGTACCAGCCGTTGCCGACGATGCCGTGCTCGTCCGGGAGGGTCCCGGTGAGGAAGGTGGACTGCGCGGCGCAGGTGACGGCCGGCAGGACGGTTCCGAGCGGCGCACGGGAACCGGCCTGAGCGAGGGCTTTGAGGTGGGGCATGTGGTCGAGAAGACGGGGGGTGAGACCGACGACGTCGAGGACGAGCAGGGGAACGGGAGCGTCGCTCACGGCAGCTCCTTGAGGCCGAGGTCCGTCAACAGGTTGCGGGCCAGGGAGAGTTCGGCGGCGATGCCGTCGGCGAGCTGGGCTCGGGCGCGGGGCCGTAGCTCGGGTGGGAGGGCCTGCCACGTGTAGGTCTCGACCTCGAGGTGTCGGGTGAGCGGGTGCGGGCCACCGACGAGTCGGGTCAGCGCGGCTTTGAGTACCGGGAGCGTGGAGGTGAGGGGCGCGGCGGGGGCCGCGTGCAGCGGGACGTGGAAGTGGGCGCGCCAGGGCCCGCTGTCGGGCAGGGCGTTGCCTATGAGGGCCTCGCCGAGGTCGTCGGTGCCGTGCAGACCGGCGGCGTTGGCGGTGACCGTGCGGGTCTGGTGCAGAAAGCGGGGTTCGTCGAACGCGGCGAGGGCTTCGCGTACGGCCGGGAGACGGGGGTGTTCGGCGTGCAGGGCGGCTGACAGCTGGGATTTGACGACAGGGACGCGGGCTGCGGCGAGCGCGTCCAGGGCGGTGTGCGGGTCTTCGAAGGAGGTGGCGAGATGACAGGTGTCGACACAGACGCCGATGCGGGGACGGCCGATGGCCGTGAGCGGGGCGAGGGCGTCGGCGGTGGTCTCGATGATGCAACCGGGTTCCGGTTCGAGGCCGACCCGGACGGAGCGGCCGGTGAGGTCCGCCAGCGCGTCCAGGCGGTCGGCGAGGGTGCGCAGGGCGGAGTGGGCCGTCTCGGAGTGTTCGGTGGTCCACGCGGTGCGCCAGCCGAGGGGGAGGGTGGAGACGGTGCCCTCGGTGACGTCGTCGGGGAGCAGCCCGGCGAGGACACGGGCCAGTGCCGTGGTGTGTTCGAGGCGTTCCGGGTCGGCCCAATCGGGCTTGTACACCCGGTGCTTGACCTCTCCGGCGCCGAACCCGTCGTAGGGGAAGCCGTTGAGGGTGACGACTTCGAGGCCGCGCCGGTCGAGTGCGGTGCGCAGGCCGCGCAGGGCCGAAGGATCGGTGTCGAGGGCGCGGGCGGCGTCCTTGGCGAGCCACAGACCGATGCCGAGCCGGTCGCGGCCGAGGCGGCGACGGACGGGTTCACAGTGGTCCCGGAGTTGCGTGAGGACGCCGTCGAGGGTTTCGGCGGGGTGGACGTTGGTGCAGTAGGCGAGGTGGACGGTGGTGCCGTCGGGGTGGCGGAAGCGCATCGGTCACTCCCCGCCGCGCAGGATGGAGTTGCCCTCGTGCGTGGGGTCGGAGGCTGCCACGTCCAGGGTGAGGCGGCCGCTGAGGCCGTAGAAGGAGACGGGGTTGCGCCACAGGACGAGATCGACGTCGTCCTCGTCGAAGCCCTCCGCGAGCATGAGGTCTGCGACCCTGCGGGTCTTGAGGGGGTCGCTCCTGCCCCAGTCCGCGGCGGAGTTGACGAGGACCTTCTCCGGACCGTGGCCCCGGAGGATCTCGATCATGCGGATCTCGTCCATCTTCGTGTCGGGATAGACGGAGAAGCCGAGCCAGCAGCCGGCGGCCTTCGCCTCCTTCACGGTCGTCTCGTTGAGGTGGTCCAGCAGCACCCGGTCCGGGGCCAGGGCGGACTCACGGACGACGTCGAGGGTGCGGCGCAGTCCGGCGAGCTTGTCGCGGTGCGGGGTGTGCACGAGGGCGGGCAGAGCGTGGTCGGCGGCCAGCTGGAGCTGGGCGGCCAGGGCGGTGTCCTCGGCGGGGGTCATCGAGTCGTAGCCGATCTCACCGACGGCCACGACGTGGTCCTTGACGAGAAACCGCGGCAGCTCGTCCAGGACGGCGGCACAGCGCGGGTCGTTCGCCTCCTTGGGGTTGAGAGCGAGCGCGCAGTGGTGGGCGATGCCGTATTGCGCTGCCCGGAAGGGCTCCCAGCCGAGGAGGGAGTCGAAGTAGTCGAGGAAGGAGGCGGGCGAGGTACGGGGCTGACCCAGCCAGAAGGACGGCTCGACCACGGCGCGGACGCCGGCCGCGTGCATCGCCTCGTAGTCGTCGGTGGTGCGCGAGGTCATATGGATGTGGGGGTCGAAGATGCGCATCAGGACTCCTTGCCGTGGGGGTGGACCGGGCTGTGGCGGCTGCCCGGGCCAGGGGGGTCCGTGCGGTCGAGGGTCGGGCTGTGCGGGTCTGGCCGACCTGGGTCCGGGCGGTGTGGATCCGCGGTGCCCGATGGAGGTGCGGGGGGCGTCCCCGGGTCGGTCAGGGTCAGGACGCGGTCCAGATCCGGGGGTACGGGGCGGCCCGCCGCGGTGCGTTCGGCGGCGTAGTCGGCGAGCATGCGGGCGAGTTCGACATCGGCGCTGGCGCGCTGTTCGAGGCCCGCCACCTCGTCGACGGGCACTCCCACGAACAGGCACTTCAGGACGGCGTGGCGCCACGCGTGGGCGTCGAGATGGCGGGCCGTGTAGGGGCCGACGGCGGCGGCGAGGAGCCGGGTGTCATGGGTGCGCAGGGCGTCCTCGACGAGCGGAAGGGCGTCGGGACCGGACACGAGGTGGGGCAGTGCGTGCAGGACCGCGCGACGCTCGTCGGCCGTGCCCTGGAAATACACGCGGGCGAGGGCGGCCGGGTCGGCGCGGGCGGCGTGCAGGATGAGCACCCGGGCGGCGTCGGCGTACTGGCTGCCGCAGCGGCGTCCGGCCTCGGCGAGGCGCAACTCCCAGACGGAGATGGGCCCGTGGGTCCCTGGGTGGGCGGCGGCATCGTCGAGAGCCTGGTGGAACCAGGTGCGGGCGGTTCCCTGGAGGTGGGTGTCGAGATGGCTGTGCAGGGCGTCGAGGGGGGCGAGGGTGGTGCCCATGGGTCCCGCTGCCCGGGGGGCCGGGTCGGCCTGGGGCGGGGTCATGGAGTGCTCCCTTCCGGGGTGGCGGAGGGCTCGCCGGGTGGTGCGACGGACGGGTTCGCTGGCGGGGAGGGCGGGCTCGGGAGGACTGCGTGGGAGGGAGGCTGCGGCCTGCCGGCGGGGCGGTCGATCGGGGCGAGGAGGGAGGACGGTCGCGGGCCGGCGTGCTCGACGGCTTGGGCAGCCGCCTGCGCGCGGCGGAGGAACGGAAGGGAGAGGCCGGCGTACTGGGGCCCGGCATGGGAGTGACGGGGCAGTTCGACCACCGTCAGCCCGCGGTAGCCCGTCGCGGCCAGGGCGGCGAGGACGGGCGGGAAGTCGATCTCGCCGTCTCCGAAAGGAAGGTGTTCGTGGACGTCGCGGCGCATGTCCTCGATCTGGACGTGGCGCAGCCAAGGAGCGGCGGCGCGCACGCAGTCGGCGGGAGGGAGCGGTTCAAGACACTGGCAGTGGCCGATGTCCAGGGTGAGGCCGAGGGAGGCCGGGTCGCCGAGAGTGCGGCGGAGCCGGTGGAAGTCGGCGAGGGTCGCGAGGAGGTGACCGGGTTCGGGTTCGATCGCGAGGGGGATGCCGGCGGTCGCGGCGGCGTCCAGGACGGGGGTGAGGGTCTCGGCGAGGCGCTGCCATGCCGTGCCCGGGTGCGTGCCCGGGTGCGTGCCCGTCGGGAGGGTCCCGCTGAAGCAGTGGACGGCGTGCGCACCGAGGTCGCCGGCGATGCGGACGGCCCGCAGGAGCAGGTCGACGCGGCGGGCGCGGTCGTCCGGATCCGGGTCCAGGAGGGAGGGGCCGTGCTTGCGGCGCGGGTCGAGGACGTAGCGGGCACCGGTCTCCACGGTGACGCCGAGCCCCAGCGTGTCCAGTCGGTGGGCGACGCGTCGGGTGCGTGCGGCGAGGTCCGGGGCGAACGGGTCGAGATGCATGTGGTCGAGGGTCAGTCCGACGCCGTCGTAGCCGAGATCGGCGAGGAGGTCGAGGGCGTCGTCGAGGCGCAGATCGGCGAGGCCGTTGGTGCCGTAGCCGAAACGGAGCGGGAGCGGGGGCGGGGGCGGGGGCGGGCTGCCGTCGGGAACGGGAGACAGGGGGTGCGTGTGCCGGGCGGTGCGACGCGGGGCGTTTTCCTGCGGGGTGCCTTGTCGCGGAGTGCTCCCGCGGTCAGCGTGTTCGCGGTTGCCGTGTTCGAGGTCAGCGCGTTCGCGGTTGCCGTGTTCGAGGTCAGCGCGTTCGAGGTTGGCGTGTTCGAAGCTCATGTGGTGCTCACCCCGTCTCCTCACCGGGCGCGTCCTTCAGCCGTCGGGCGAAGCGCTGCAGTTCCGCGTGCTGCTCCGCCAAGGCCGACGGCGCCTCGCCCACGGGGTCCTTGAAGAAGAAGGCGAGTTCGCGGAGCGGGCCGGACAGGCCGGCTTCGTGGGCCCGGGCGGTGAGGCGGGCCAGATCGAGGACGAGGGGTGCGGCGAGCGCGGAGTCGCAGCCCTGCCAGATGGTCTGGAGGATCATCCGGGTGCCGAGGAACCCGTCGAAGGCGACGTGGTCCCAGGCGGTCTTCCAGTCCCCCAGCACGGGCACGTCGTCGATGTGCACCCGGCCCTCTGGAGTGACGCTGAGGGTGTCGGCGAGGACGCGCTCCTTGCCCGCGTTCTTCGCCTCGGCGGCGGCCGGGTCGGCCAGGGCGGCTCCGTCGCCGCCGCCCAGGAGGTTGGTGCCGGACCAGGCCCGCACCGCGAGCGCCCGCTGGGCGAACATCGGCCCCAGCACGGAACGCAGGAGCGTCTGGCCGGTCTTGCCGTCGCGTCCGGCGTACGGCAGTCCGCTCGACTCCGCCAGGGAGGCCAGCGCCGAATGGTGCAGCCCGGTGGAGGGCGTGAAGTTCACGTACGGGCAGCCCGCGCGCAGGGCGGCCGCCGCGTACAGCGAACTCGGAGGAAGCGCGGGCCCGTTCGCGGCGGGTTCGGTGGAGGCCACGTTCACGACGACCGCGTGCGCCAGCCCGCATCGGCGTACGAAGTCCGTGAGGTCGGCGGTGAACGCGGCGATCAGCTGCTCCTCGTCGCGGGTGTCCCCCGGGACTGGGCCTCCGGGGCGGATCTCCCGGTCGGCGGCGGCGAGTTCGGTGCCGACCGCCGCGGGCAGCCCGGCCGGCAGGACGCCTCCGGCCGCGAGTTGTTCGGCGCGTTTGGGCAGGGGGCAGTCGGAAGTGTCGTGTCCGCCGAAGACGAGGGAGGACAGGGCCGGCAGGTCGCTGTCGGCGAAGGCGGGCGACTCGGTGACCAGGCCCGTCGGCGGGTGCAGACCGCCGGTGACGGCGGCGCATCCCGCGACCACGGTGGTGGCCACGGAACCGCGGGCACCGATCAGCCAGACGCCGACGCGCGGGGGGCGGGAGAGTGACGCGGACATGGGCAGCCTCCTTGTCGTGCGCGAACCCCGGAGAACGAGGGGATGACGGCGGGCGGGGGTCCGGCGTCCCCCGCCCGCCGCCGTTCAGTCGCCCTTGACGGGCAGTTCCTTGATCCGGACGTCACGGAAGGACACCTGGTCGTCCACCCCGTGGTTCTGCAGGCCGATGTGTCCGTCGCGCAGGCTCCGGGCCGGATCGGTGTTGGTGAAATCGTTGATCTTCACGCCGTTGAGCCAGACGCGCAGGCGTTCGCCCTCCACGCGGATCTCGTACGTGTTCCACTCACCCGGCGGGTTCAGCGCGCGGTCCCGTTTGCGAAGGTCCGCGGACCTGAAGCCGTAGACGGACCCCGTGGTCTTCTCGGGGACGTCGGTGGAGTCGATCTGGATCTCGTAGCCGTTGTTCACCGCGGACCACGGATCGTCCGACGGCGGGAAGCCGACGAAGACACCGGAGTTGTCGTCACCGGAGCCGCTCGGTTCGCCGGCCGTGGTCTTCCAGTCGAGCTTCAGGGAGTACGCCCCGAAGCTGCGGCCCGCATACCAGAGCAGGCCCATGCCGCCCGTCGACGTCAGCGTGCCGTCGTCGGAAAGGGTGAAGGAGCCGGGGCCGGCCTGTTGCCAGCCGTCCAGGGACGTGCCGTCGAAGAGCGGACGGTATCCGTTCTCCGGGCGGCAGTCCGCCCGCACGTCGCCGACCGCATACTGGATCCCGCCCAGCAGGTGTCTGCGCAATGCAGGATCCGCGTAGGACTCCTTCGTGTGACCGACGCCGGTGTAGAAGGCGCGGCCGCCCTGGTAGTTCTGGCACCAGGCGATCGGATGGTCGCCGTTCATGGTGCCGCCCGTGTACGACGACTCGTCGAGCGAGGCCAGGACGTGGACCCGCTCGCGTGGGTTGGAGCGGTAGTTGTACCACTCGTCGGTGCGGTTCCAGGTCCGGTCGAGTCCCGAGGTCGCCGGGTGGGCCCGGTCCTCGACGGCGACCGTCGCGGGCTGGATCGCCGGGTGCGACTGGAACCAGGCGCCGACGAGGCCGCCGTAGAACGCCCAGTCGTACTCGGTGTCGGCCGCCGCATGGATCCCGACGTAGCCGCCGCCGTGCCGGATGTAGCCCTCGAAGGCCGCCTGTTGGGCGGCGTCCAGGACGTCCCCGGTCGTCGACAGGAAGACGACCGCGTCGTAGCGCCGCAGGTTCGCCCGCGTGAACGCGTCCGCGTCCTCCGTCGCGTCGACCGTGAAGCCGGCCGTCGCGCCTAGCTCCCGTAGCGCCGTGACGCCGTCCGGGATCGAGTCGTGCCGGAACCCGGCCGTCTTGGAGAAGATCAGCACCCGTCGACCGTCGTCCGTGGCTGCCGAGTGGGCTACGGCCGGCTGTGCGAGGCAGCCGAGGAGCAGGGCGGCCCCGGCGACAGCGCTCACTGTGCGCATGCAGTCCTCCCTCAGCCCGTCGCCGTCGTGAAGGTGAAGTCGTCCACCTCGTACAGGGCTCCGCTGCCGCCCTTGAAGACCAGGTAGAGCGTGGTCGTGCCCCTCGGGGCGCGGGACAGGCCGGCGCTGACGTCCTGGTAGGTGTCCCACCCGCCGGTGACCGGCACGGTCGCCCTGCCGAGCAGGGGGCCCTTCGGTGAGCCCGCGCGGACCTCGAGGACGCCGCCGGCGCCGGCGGAGGAGACCCGTGCGGTGATCTTCTGGGCGTTGCCGAGCACATACGGCGTGAAGGAGATCCAGTCGCCACGGCTGATGTCACCGACCGTGCGAGCGCCGTGGGCGGACTCGCGTGCGGTCACCGTGACGCCGGAGGAGGCGCCGAAGTGCTCGGCCTGCCGGTGGCGGGGTTGGAGGACGTTCTGGTCGTGCGAGGTGAGCGGGGCCTGGCCGCCGCCTCCGCCGTCGGTGTACTCGGCGTCCAGGACCCCGAAGATGTTGGCGTCCTCGTCGTGGCCGCCGTCGGCGCTGGTCTGGAGGGTGCCGGTGCAGCCGTTGGCCGAGGTCACCGGGTGGCCGTGGCTGTCGTGGCCGAGGACGAAGGTGACCTCGACCTTGGCGCAGTCGATCGCCGTGCCGTCCTCGGGGTCGGTGACCTTCACCTTGAACGGGATCGCGTCGCCGAAGCTGAACAACTGACCGTCCTTAGGCGTCTCCAGGACCACCTTCGGGGCCGTGTTGCCGACGACGATCTGCACGCTCGCGCTGCCGGTGCGGCCGGTGCCGTCCGCGGCGGTCAGGGTCGCGGTGTAGGTGCCGTTGCTCTTGTACTTGTGCGTGGGGTTGGCCGACGTCGAGGTGCCGCCGTCGCCGAAGTCCCAGCGGTAGGTGAGCGCGTCGCCGTCCTGATCGGTGGAGCCGGCGGAGGAGAACCGCACCTTCAGAGCGGCCTGTCCCGAGGTGCGGTCGGCAGCGGCCTGGGCGACCGGGGAGTGGCCGTCGGTGGCGTTCTCGATGCGGTATAGACCCGAGTGCTCGTCTCCGCCGAACCAGGCGGTGCCGTAGTCGAGGACGTACAGGGCCCCGTCCGGCCCGAATGTCATGTCCATAACCTGGGTGCCGGTCCATGGGACGGGGTTGATCGACTGCACGGAGCCGTTCGCGTCACTGACGATGCGCTTGATCCAGCGGCGGCCGAACTCCCCGGCGAAGAAGTTCCCGTCGTACGCCTGCGGGAACTTCACCGGCGAGTCGAGCGAGGCGTCGTAGTGGTAGACGGGGCCGCCCATCGGGGACTCCGAACCGTCGCCGAACTCGGGTACCGAAGCGCCGTCGTACGGGATCCAGGCGGGCTGGGCCGGGGGCAGGTCGGTGAGTCCCGTGTTGTGCGGCGAGGTGTTCTTCGGGGCGCCGCAGTCGAAGGGCGCGCCGGATGCACCGGTCGCGAAGTCGTAGGCGACATACGGGTCGTTGTCGCCCGTGCAGAACGGCCAGCCGAAGTTGCCGGGACCGGTGACACGTGCGAACTCGACCTGGCCGGCCGGTCCGCGGGCCGGATCGGCGGCGCCGGCGTCGGGACCGTAGTCGCCGACGTAGAGGATGCCGGTGGCCTTGTCGACACTGAAGCGGAACGGGTTGCGGAAACCCATCGCGTAGATCTCGGGCCGCGTGCGGTCCGTGCCAGGCGCGAAGAGGTTGCCGTCGGGGATGGCGTACGAGCCGTCGGCGTTCACCTTGATGCGCAGGAGCTTGCCGCGCAGGTCATTGGTGTTTCCGGCGGAACGGCGGGCGTCGAAGGCGGGGTTGCGACCGTCGCGGTCGTCGATGGGGGTGAAGCCGTCCGACTGGAAGGGGTTGGTGTCGTCGCCGGTGGACAGGTAGAGGTTTCCCGCCGCGTCGAAGTCGATGTCGCCGCCGACATGGCAGCACAGGCCGCGCGAGGCGGGCACGTCGAGGATCTTCTTCTCGCTCGTGGTGTCCAGCGTCCCGTCCGTCTTCAGCACGAAGCGGGAGAGGCGGTTGACGCCGTCGAAGGGGGCGAAGTCGGCGGCCGTTCCGGTCTCCGGGGCGTCGCCCGCCGGAGTGTTCAACGGCGGTGCGTAGTAAAGGTAGATGAAGCGGTTGCTGGTGAACTCCGGGTCTACACCGATGCCTTGGAGGCCCTCCTCGTCGTGGGAGTAGACGTCGAGTTTGCCTGCCAGCCGGGTGTTGCCGGCGGCGTCGGTGAGCCGGAGTTCGCCGTCGCGCGAGGTGTGCAGGACCGAGCGGTCCGGCAGCACGGCCAGCGACATGGGCTCGCCGACCTCGGCCTCCCCCTTGGCGAGGGTGACCTGCTGGAAGTCCTCGGCGGCGGCTGCCGCGGCCACCGGGTCGGCGACGGCTGCGCCGGCCCGGGGTGTGGTGAGGCTGAGGGACGCGCCGGCCAGCAGGGCGCCGCTCAGGAGGGCGATCGCTCTGCGCAGTGAAGGACGTCGTCGCCTGCGCGTCCCGGCTCTGCCGGTGCGGTGGGGGGTGCGGGTGGTGGGGTCGTTCCCGTGCACGGGTGCCTCCAGGATTGGGGCTGGTTGTACGGGCGGGTGCGTACGCCGGGATGCGCCGTCATCCCGGAGAGCTGATGGCCAGTCAGAGATGCTCGGTCCGACTGAAGTTGTCGAAGTCAGTTGCCGAACTCAGTTGCCGAACTCAGTTGCCGAACGCCGCGTCGAAAGAGGCGGACGGCGGCTCGAAGTCGTAGGCCTTGAGGCGGGTCAGGGCCTCGGGGGCGCCCTGGAGCCGGTCCATGCCGGCGTCCTCCCACTCCACGGAGATCGGGCCCTGGTAGTCGATGGAGCGCAGCATGCGAAAGACGTCCTCCCAGGGGACGTCGCCGTGGCCGGCGGAGACGAAGTCCCAGCCGCGCCGCGGGTCACCCCAGGGCAGGTGGGAGCCGAGGCGGCCGTTGCGGCCGTCGAGGCGCTTGCGGGCCTCCTTGCAGTCCACGTGGTAGATGCGGTCACGGAAGTCCCACAGGAAGCCGACCGGGTCGAGGTCCTGCCACACGAAGTGGCTGGGATCGAAGTTGAGGCCGAAGGCCGGTCGACGGCCGACCGCGTCCAGCGTGCGCACGGTCGTCCAGTAGTCGTAGGCGATTTCGCTGGGGTGGACTTCGTGCGCGAACCGCACGCCCTGCGCGTCGAAGACGTCGAGGATCGGGTTCCAGCGCTCGGCGAAGTCCTCGTAACCACGCTTGATCATCGACTCGGGGGCGGGCGGGAACATGGCCACCAGGTGCCAGATGGCGGAGCCGGTGAAGCCGATCACCGTGTCGACGCCGAAGGCCGCCGCGGCCCGCGCGGTGTCGGCGATCTCCGTGGCGGCCCGCCGCCGGACGCCTTCCGGCTCGCCGTCACCCCAGATGCGGTCGGGCAGGATCGCCTGGTGGCGTTCATCGATGATGGCGTCACAGACCGCCTGCCCCACCAGGTGGTTGGAGATGGCCCAGCACTTCAGGCCGTACTTGTCGAGGAGTTGGTGACGGGACTTCACATATCCGGGGTCCGTCAGCGCCTTGTCGACCTCGAAGTGGTCGCCCCAGCAGGCGAGTTCGAGGCCGTCGTAGCCGAAGTCTCGGGCGAGGCGGCAGACCTCCTCCAGGGGCAGGTCGGCCCACTGGCCGGTGAAGAGTGTGAATGTGCGCGGCATGCTGCAGCCCTCCTCGTTCCTCAGTCCGCGATGGGGGTGTAGACGGAGTTCTTCTCGGCGCTCTCCTCGACAGCCGCCAGGACGCGCTGCACCTGCAGCCCGTCGGCGAAGGAGGGTTCGGGCCGGCTGCCCTCGGCGACGGCATGGACCAGGTCGCGGGCCTGGTGGACGAAGCTGTGCTCGTAGCCGAGGCCGTGCCCCGGGGGCCACCAGGCGTCCAGGTAGGGGTGGTCGGGTTCGGTGACGAGGATGCGGCGGAAGCCGGCGTGTGTGCCGGGTTCGGTGGCGTCGTGGTACCAGAGCTCGTTGAGACGCTCCAGGTCGAAGGCCAACGAGCCGCGCTCACCGTTGAGTTCGAGACGCAACGCGTTCTTGCGTCCGGTGGCGAACCGGGTCGCCTCGAAGGAGGCGAGCGCCCCGGAGGCGAAGCGGCCGGTGAACAGGGCGGCGTCGTCGACGGTGACCGTGCCGGTGCGAGTCCCGGTGTCGGCGCCGGCGACCGTGCCGGTGCCGGTGCCGTCGGCGGACGTCGCGCTCAGGCCGCTCGTCGGCCCGTCGGTCAGCGGCCGCTGCCGTACGAAGGTCTCGGTGATCGCGGAGACTCCGGCGAGCCGCTCCCCCGCCAGGTGCTGTGCCAGGTCGACGATGTGCGCCCCCAGGTCGCCGAGCGCCCCGGAACCCGCCAGTTCCCTGCGCAGTCGCCAGGTCAGCGGGAAGTCCGGGTCCACGAGCCAGTCCTGAAGGTACGTCACCCGCACATGCCGCAGGGCGCCGATCCTGCCCTCGGCGACCATCCGTCGGGCCAGTGCCGTGGCCGGGACACGGCGGTAGTTGAACCCGACCATCGCCAACTGGCCGCGTCCATAGGCGGTTTCTGCCGCGCGCGCCATGGTCTCGGCTTCCTCGACGGTGTTGGCGAGGGGCTTTTCGCACAGCACATGCTTGCCGGCGGCCAGCGCCGCGACGGCGATCTCGGCGTGCGAGTCGCCGGGGGTGCAGATGTCGACGAGGTCGATGTCGTCCCTGGCGATCAGGGCACGCCAGTCGGTCTCGGTCGCCGCCCAGCCGTGCCGGTCCGCCGCCGCGCGCACGGCGGAGGCGTCGCGGCCGCAGATCACGGCGAGGACCGGGCGGTGGGGCAGGTCGAAGACGCGGCCCGCGGTGCGCCAGCCCTGGGAGTGGGCGGCGCCCATGAACGCGTAACCGACCATTCCCACCCGGAGCGGCGGCTTGCCGGCTTCCGGTCCTGCTGACTGCTGCGGCTGTTCCATACGGTGGTCCTCCTTGTCGTCGTGGCACGGTGGGGGGTGGGACGCCGTCGGATCCGCACGGACCGCGCGGCAGGCGGCAGGTGGCCGGTGGGAGCAGGGGCATCGGCCGGGAGCGGGCGCCGTGGTCGTCCCGGGTTCGCTCGGGCCGCGGACGCTCGCCGAGGCCCGGTCCACCGGATGCGCCTCTCCGTACGACGAGCGCCTTGCTCGCAGCCGACGGCCCCTGCACCCCGGCCGAGGCCCCGGCCAGAGGGCGCCAGCCCCGCCGACAGAACACCGCATCCGTGGCCCGTAGCCCGTAGGCGCGGCCCGTAGCCGGATGCCCGCGACCCGCGACCCGCGACCCACGAACCGAAACCCGCAGCCCACAACCGCATCCCACAGCCCTTGGCGCCCGTCCGGTGCCCGTTCGACCACACCGGTGGGCCGCACCGGTGGGCCGCACCCGGTGGGCTGTGCCGCCGCCCGCCGGGCAGTGGTGTCCTACTTGAAGCCGGTGGACATGTACTGGTCGACGTTCGTCTTGTCGACGACGGCCGAGTAGAGGGTGATCGAGGCGGGGATCTCGAACTCGGCGAGGCCGCCGACGCCCTTGCCCTGGCCGAGGGCGCGGGCGAGGTCGATCGCGGAGGCGGCCATGGTCGGCGGGTAGAGAACGGTGGCCTTCAGCACGCCTTTGTCCTGCTTGATCGCCTGGAACGCGGCGAGCGCGCCCGCGCCGCCGACCATGAGGAAGTCGTCGCGCCCGGCCTGCTCGATGGCGCGCAACGCGCCCACGCCCTGGTCGTCGTCGTGGTTCCACAACGCGTCGAACTTGGGCTGGGCCTGGAGGAGTTGGGCCATTTTGGCCTGACCCGACTCAACCGTGAACTCGGCGGCCTGGCGGGCCACCTTCCTGATGTTGGGGTAGTTCTTCAGGGCGTCGTCGAAGCCCTTGGTGCGCTGCTTGGTGAGCTCCAGGTTGTCCAGCCCGGCCAGCTCGATCACGCGGGCGTCGGACTTTCCCTTGAGTCTCTCCCCGATGTACCGCCCGGCGTTGAGGCCCATGCCGTAGTTGTCGCCGCCGACCCAACACCGGTACGCCTGAGGGGTGTTGAAGATCCGGTCGAGGTTGACGACCGGGATGCCCGCGCGCATCGCCTTCAGGCCGACCTGGGTGAGGGCCTTGCCGTCGGCGGGCAGCACGACCAGGACGTCGACCTTCTTGTTGATGAGGGTCTCGATCTGGCCGATCTGCTGGGCGGTGTCGTTCGAGCCCTCGGTGATCTCCAGGGTCACGTCGGAGTACTTCTTCGCGCGGCTCTCGGCATTGTCGTTGATGGCGTTGAGCCAGCCGTGGTCGGCCTGGGGTCCGGCGAAGCCGATGGTGACCTTCTTGCCGGGCTTGTCGTCGGCGGCGGGCTGGTCGTTTGCGGCCGGCTCTTCGTCCTTGGAATCGTTGCTTGTGCAACCCACGAGGAAGGTTCCGGCGGAGACGGCGGCAGCTCCGAAGAGCATTCCTCTGCGACTGGTGAAGCGGTTCGGATAAGGCGTCGGCTCTGGCATGGCGGTGAACCCTTTCCTCAGGTCGTGCTCGCGGTACGGCGCTGGACCAGCACGGCGGCGACGATGATCGCGCCCTTGGCGATCTGCTGTACGTCGCTCTGCAGGTTGTTCAGGGCGAAGATGTTGGTAATCGTGGTGAAGATCAGGACACCGAGCACGGAGCCGGTGATGGTGCCGCGCCCCCCGCTGAGCAGCGTGCCGCCGATGATCGCGGCCGCGATGGCGTCGAGTTCGTAGAGGTTGCCGTTGGTGTTCTGGCCCGAGCCGGACAGGATGATCAGCAGGAAGGCGGCGATGCCGCAGCACAGTCCGGACAGCAGGTAGAGGTAGAGCCGTTGGCGGCGTACGTCGATGCCGGCGAGCCGGGCGGCCTCCGCGTTGCCGCCGACGGCGACCGTACGGCGGCCGAAGGTGGTGCGGTTCAGCACCAGCCAGCCGATGACCGTCACGATCGCGAAGACGATCACGAGTGGCGGGACGCCGAGCACATAGGAGTCGCGCTCGCCGAGGTCGAGGATGCCGTTGATCGTCACGATCTGCGTCCGGCCGTCCGTGATCTGCAGCGCCAGCCCGCGGGCGGAGGCCAGCATGGCGAGCGTCGCGATGAACGGGACCATGCCGCCGTAGGCGATGAGCAGTCCGTTGACCAGGCCGCAGCCCACGCCGACGATCACCGCGGTGAAGAGGATGCCCGCGAAGCCGTATTCCTGGGTGGCGACCGTGGTGGCCCACACCGAGGAGAGGGCGACGATCGCGCCGACGGAGAGGTCGATGCCACCGGAGGTGATGACGAAGGTCATGCCGACGGTCACCACCCCGATCACCGAGGCCTGGGTGAGGACGAGTTGGAGGTTGCGGGTGTCCAGGAACTCGTCCGGTTTGGTGATCCCGCCGATGACGACGAGCGCGGCGAGCACACCGAGCAGGGAGAGCGTGCGGAGGTCTGCGCGGGCGACCACGGTACGCCAGGCGGGGAGTGGGATCTGCGGCACCTTGTCGGTGCTGTTCCGCGGTGGGGAGACGGGCTGCGTCATGACGCCGGGCTTCCTTCCATGACGAGATCGAGTACGCGGTGTTCGTCCAGGTCACGGGCGGGTGCCGTGTGGACGACGTGGCCTTCGCGGAGCACCAGCACGCGGTCGGCGAGGCCGAGCACCTCGGGGACCTCGCTGGAGACCAGCAGCACGGCGAGGCCTTCGTCGGCAAGTCGGCGGACGACTGCATACAGCTCGGCGCGGGCACCGACGTCGACGCCGCGTGTCGGCTCGTCGAGCAGCAGGACCCGGCAGCCGCGCAACAGCCAGCGGGCCAGGACGGCCTTCTGCTGGTTGCCGCCGGACAGGGTGCGCACGGGGACGGACGGGTTGTCGGGGCGCAGGGACAGCTCACGCGTCGCGGCCTGCGCCGCCCCCCGCTCGGCGCGCCGGTCGATCCAACCGCCCCGTGAGAAACGGGACATGGAGGAGACGGAGACGTTGCGTGTGACGGACTCCAGCATCAGCAGGGCCTGCGCCTTGCGTTCCTCGGGAGCAAGCCCTAGCCCGGCCCGTACGGCGGCGCGCACACTGCCAGGGCGCAACGGCCGTCCGTCGACGAGGACTTGGCCCGCAGTGGGCTTTCGCGCTCCGTAGATCGTCTCCAGGATCTCCGAGCGCCCGGAGCCGACCAGTCCGGCGAGTCCGACGATCTCTCCGGGCCGCACGGTCAGGTCGAGGGCGGCGAACTCACCGTCCCGGGCCAGCCCCCGCACCTCCAGTACGGGCTTCCCGTCCCCGGCCGCGTCACCCGGCGGCCGCTCGGGGAAGACGTACTCGACGTTGCGTCCCGTCATGAGCGCCACGACCTCGCGCGTCGGCGTCGTCTTCGCGGGCAGTCCGCCCGCCACCGCCCGTCCGTCCTTCAGCACGGTCACGCGGTCGCCGATCCGCCGGATCTCCTCCAGGCGGTGCGAGATGTACACGACGGCCACTCCGTCGGCGGTCAGGTCGGCGACGATGCGGAACAGGTTGTCGACCTCGTCGGGGTCGAGGGCGGCCGACGGTTCGTCCATCACGATGAGCCGTACGTCGTGCGAGAGGGCGCGCGCCATGGAGACGATCTGCTGCTGCGCCGCCGACAACTCGCCGACCAGCCGGGCGGGATCGATTTCAGGATGACCAAGTCGCTTCAACAGAACCGCAGTTGACACACGTGCCGCCTTGCCGCGTACGACGAAGCCGACTGCGGTGGGTTCATGGCCCAGGTGGACGTTCTCCGCCACCGACAGGTGTTCCACCAGGTCGAGTTCCTGGTAGATGGTGGCGATGCCGAGGCGCATGGCCGCGATCGGGGAGCGCAGGGTGACGGGGTCGCCCTGCCAGCTGATGACGCCGTCGTCGGGCTGGTGGGCGCCGGCCAGGATCTTGATGAGGGTGGACTTGCCGGCGCCGTTCTGGCCGAGCAGACAGTGCACTTCGCCGGCCTGGACGTCGAGGTCGACGCCGTCCAACGCCCGTACTCCGGGAAAGGACTTGGTGATGTCGGACATGCTGAGCAGCGGTGGTGGTGATGCCATGTGGGTTCCCCTCGGCGGGCGTGCGGGCCGGAGTCAGGGCAGAACGAAGTCGTTGTTCTCAAGGCAGGGCGGAGCAGGCTGGACAGGACGCGCAGAGCACAACAAGCAGGGCAGAACAGCGAGGACGGATCAGGCAGGACGGATCAGGCAGGGCATGGCCGTCGGAGCAGGGCGAGGCTGGGCGCCGCGCTGGTGAACCGTGTCAATGGCGGGCTTGCGGGGATCGTGTCGGGTGGCTGGCTTACGCGGGTGAGAACAGATGGTCGCTGATCAGTCGGGCCGCGCCGATCACACCGGCGGTGGGGCCCAACTCACCCAGGACAATGGGGAGGTTGCCGGTCGCGAGCGGCAGCGACTGGCGGTACACCTGAGTGCGGATCGCGGCGAGCAGGGTGTGGCCGAGGCCGGTCACCCCGCCGCCGATCACCACCAGGCCGGGGTTGAAGAAGGAGACGAGTCCGGCGATGACCTGGCCGACCCGGTTGCCGCCCTCGCGGATCATCTCGATGCAGGTGGCGTCGCCCGCTGCGGCAGCGGCGGCGACGTCGACGGCGGTCAGCGCGCCGGTCGCCTCCAGCCGTGCCGCGAGTTCGGCGGAGAGGCCCTGCTGGGCCGCCTCCGTCGCGTCACGGGCCACGGCCGCGCCGCTGAAGTAGGCCTCCAGGCATCCTCTGTTGCCGCAGGCGCACGGACGGCCGTCGGGCACGGCCTGGATGTGCCCGATGTCGCCCGCGCTGCCGGTCGTACCGCGGTAGACCTGACCGCCGACCACGATGCCGCAGCCGATGCCGGTGCCGATCTTGACGCAGAGGAAGTCGGCGACGGTGCGGGCGACGCCCGCATGCTGCTCCCCCATCGCCATGAGGTTCACATCGTTGTCGACCATGACCGGGCAGCCGAGTTCCTGGCTGAGCGCCTCCCGCACGGGAAAGCCGTCCCAACCCGGCATGATCGGCGGCGCGACCGGCACACCTTCGGGAAAACGGACCGGACCGGGTACCCCGATGCCGGCGCCGTCGAAGCCCTCGGCGAGTCCCGTCGCTTTCAACTTGGCGGCCATGGACAGGACTTGCTCGAAGACCGCGACCGGTCCCTCACGTACGTCGAGGGGCTGGTTGAGGTGTCCGAGGGTCTCCAGTTCGGCGTTGGTGACCGCGACGTCGACCGACGTCGCGCCGATGTCGACGCCGAGGAGGCGCAGCCCGGGGTTGAGCCGGACGTTGTGTGAACGACGGCCGCCGCGCGAGGCGGCGAGTCCGTCGGCGACGACCAGCCCCGTCTCCAGGAGCCGGTCCACCTCCACGGCCAGCTTGGACCGGGACAGGTCGACCCGATCACCCAGTTGCGCACGGGAGTTGGGGCCGCTGTCCCGCAACAGTTTGAGCAGGCGGGCCTGGTGAGCGTTCGCGGGTCGTGCCGTCATGCGTCTCACGAACCCCTCCCCGCCTCGATTTCGGCCACCAGTGTCGGGCTTTCGAAGGGAACGTAGCAGCGGCTGCCGAACCTGGGAAGAAGCTGTGCACAGATTGCCGCCAACTTTCCCCACTCACAGGACAAAGCAGGGTGGCGGCACCCATGGCATGGGCTCGGTCAGCGCTGGAAGGAGGGCTCAGGACTTGGCGCGGGCGTGGTACGAGCGCCGGGTGTGCTCGGTGTGCTCACGCATCAGCCGGGTCGCCAGTTGCTCGTCGTGAGCGACGATCGCGGTGATCAGTTCGCGGTGCTCGTCCCAGGACTGGTGGCCGCGCCGGCGAGCGATCGGCGTGTAGTACCAGCGCACCCGGCGGTCGACCTGGGCCGCCAGCTCGGCGAGGACGGTGTTGCCCGCGATCTCCATGATCTTGGCGTGGAAACGGGCGTTCAGGGCGACGGCGGCGTCCACGTCGTCCCTAGCGACGGCCAGCATCCCCTGGGCCTGGATCTCGTTCAGGGCCTCGATGCCCGCCTGGTCCGCGTGCGCGGCGGCGAGCCGTGCGGCTTCGGCCTCCAACAGCGTGCGAACGGTGAGGAGTTGGTCCGCCTCCTCCTCGGTCGGCTCGTGCACGAACGCGCCCTGGGCGGGCCTGAGGTCCACCCACCCCTCGGTGTTCAGCCGCTGGAGGGCCTCCCGCACCGGCTGCCGCGAGACTCCGAGGTGCGAGGCGAGCTCGCTCTCGACGAGGTGCTGGCCGGGCTGGAGGGCACGGGTGGTGATGAGTTCGAGCAGTGCCTCGTAGACGCGGTCGCGCAGCGGACCGGGCCGTTCGAGCTTGGGCACCGCGCCCTGTGGCAGTCCTGGCGACAACATCGGTCGCTCCCCCTCCTGGGCAACACCGGGCGACCGCGCCCCGAAAGCCCCGTATCGATTGACGTATCGGCCGTGTGCAGCCGGGTGGCGACTGTCTACAGCCGAGTATCGATTGTCTTTCGTCTACAGTCTACGGCGCACAGTGGTCCAGCCCCGGGCACGGTTGATCGCGTCGCACTTCGGTGCGGCCTCGCGGCGCGAGCTGCGCGAGCCGCCCTCAAGGCCCGCCGGCTACCGCAGCCCGCCGCCGCTCACGGGCAGCGCACGACCTGGCCCGCGTACGACAGGTTGCCGCCGAAGCCGAACAGCAGCACCGGGTCGCCCGTGGAGACGGCGCCCTGCTCGACGAGCTTGGAGAAGGCCAGCGGGATGCTGGCGGCGGAGGTGTTGCCCGATTCGGTGACGTCGCGCGCGACGACCGCGTTGACGGCGCCGATCTTCTGCGCGAGGGGTTCGATGATGCGCAGGTTCGCCTGGTGCAGGACGACGGCGGCGAGGTCCTCGGGAGTGAGCCCGGCCCGCTCGCAGGCCTGTCGCGCCAGGGGCGGCAGCTGGGTGGTGGCCCAGCGGTAGACGCTCTGCCCTTCCTGCGCGAACCGTGCCGGCTGACCCTCGATCCGCACGGCGTGGCCCATCTCGGGCACCGAGCCCCACAGCACGGGCGCGATGCCGGGCTCGACCCCGTCGGGACAGGCTTCGACCACGGCCGCGCCCGCTCCGTCGCCGACGAGCACGCAGGTGGTGCGGTCGCTCCAGTCGGTCACCTCGGACATCTTGTCGGCGCCGATGACCAGGGCACGGGTGGCTGCGCCCGCACGGACGGTGTGGTCGGCGGTCGCCAGCGCATGGGTGAAACCGGCGCAGACTACATTGACGTCCATCGCGGCCGGCTGCGGAATGCCGAGCCGGGCGGCGACCCGGGCGGCCATGTTGGGCGAGCGGTCGACGGCCGTGGAGGTCGCGACCAGCACCAGGTCGATGTCGGCCGGTGTGAGGCCGGCCGAGGCGAGCGCCTTGGCGGCGGCGTGCGCGGCCAGCTCGTCCACGGGCTCGTCGGGGCCCGCGATGTGGCGCGTGCGGATGCCCACCCGGCTCCTGATCCACTCGTCACTGGTGTCGACCAGGCCCGCCAGGTCCTCGTTGGTGAGAACCTTGGCGGGCTGGTAGTGGCCGACGGCGGCGATGCGCGAGCCGTTCATTGGGGGGTCCCCCTCGTTGCCTTGGGTAGCGGGATCCTCCAGTCTGATCAGTGACTCGCGGGTACGAGGGCGCGTGAAGCGACAGGAAACCGGTTCCCGGGTTGTCGGCTTCCCCATAGCCCTCGGACGCCCGAGCAACCGCCGAACATCCACCCGCTGCACACACACCCCACGCAAACCGTTACCCGGTGAACAATTGCGTCGCCTTCTGTACGAGCTCGTACAGCCCGTAGGCGAGCGGCGCGCCCACCCACAGCCAGGCGAAGGCGATCAGTGGCCGCCGGTCAGGCTGCGGACTCGGGCTGCTGTCGTTCGACATCGGCAACCTCCTTCTGGGCGGGCAGGTGGTGACGGGGGTGAACGGGACGGACGAGTTCGTTGGCGACGAAGCCGACGGCGAGCAGCCCGATCATGATGAACAGGGACAGCGTGTACAGCGACGAGCCGTGCTTTCCGGCCTCCTCCTGCCGGTCGGCGATCCAGTTCACGATCAGCGGGCCGAGCACTCCGGCGGTGGACCAGGCGGTGAGCAGCCGGCCGTGGATCGCGCCGACCTGATAGGTCCCGAACAGGTCCTTGAGGTAGGCGGGGACGGTCGCGAAGCCGCCGCCGTAGAAGGAGAGGATCACCAGCGCGCACAGGACGAACAGGGGTTTCGACGAGTCGCCGATCAGCGCGATCAGCCCGTACATCAGGGCGCCGACGCCCAGGTACACCCGGTAGATGTTCTTGCGTCCGATCAGGTCGGAGGTGGATGACCAGCCGATCCGGCCGGCCATGTTCGCCGCGGACAGCAGGGCGACGAAGCCGGCGGCGGCGGACACCGAGACGGGGGTGGAGGTGTCGGCGAAGAAGTCCTTGATCATCGGCGCGGCCTTCTCCAGGATGCCGATGCCGGCGGTCACGTTCATGCAGAGCACGACCCACAGACACCAGAACTGGGGGGTGCGCACCGCACTGCGCGCCGAGACCTGCACCCCCTCGACGGCGCTCGGCCCGCCGGCGACCGGCCGCTCGCTGCGCGGCACCCGCACCAGCAGTACGCCCAGCGTCATGAAGACCGCGTACGAAAGCCCGTGCACGAGAAAGGCGAGCGCGATCCCGGAGCTGTCGGAGCCGAACGACTCCAGCATCTGCGCCGACCAGGGCGAGGCGATGAGCGCGCCGCCGCCGAAGCCCATGATGGCGATGCCGGTGGCCATGCCAGGACGATCCGGGAACCACTTGATCAATGTGGAGACGGGTGAGATGTAACCGATGCCGAGACCGATTCCGCCGACGAAGCCGTAGCCGAGGACGATCAGCCAGTACTGCTCGGTGGCGGCGCCGAGCGCGGAGATCAGGAAGCCGGACGAGAAGCAGACCAGGGCGACGGTCATCGCCCAGCGCGGCCCGTTGCGTTCCACGAGCGTGCCGCCGAAGGCCGCGGACAGGCCGAGCATGACGATGGCGAGCTGGAAGGGAAGAGCGCTCTGCGTGCCGCTGAGGTCGAGCGCGGACTCCAGCGGCGGCTTGAACACGGACCACGCGTAGGCCTGGCCGATGGAGAGGTGGACCGAGAGCGCGGCCGGGGGGACGAGCCAGCGGCTCCAGCCGGGCGGTGCGACAGGGGGACTCATGAATCCTGAACGTTAGGAACCCACAACGGTGTTGAGAAGGCGGCGCGTCGACAGTTTTCGGTGAACGGTATGCGAGCTGCGCCGAACGGTCGGACCGACCGGTTTTGCTGACGGGGCATGTGGGGGCGTTACGCCTCCGGGTTGCAGCCGCTGCGCGGCCAGAACAACGTGCAGGGCGGCGGCGACATGGGCGCCATCCCCAACCGTCTGCCCGGCTTCCAGGACATCCTCGACCCCGGCGCCCGGCTGAAGTTCGAGTCGGCGTGGGACACCGTCATCGAGCCGCACTACGGGCTGAACCTGACGGAGATGTTCGGCGCCCTCGACTACCTGTGCCGCCGGCTCACCGTGCCCCCGGCGGAGGCGTACGGCGTCGCCACCTTCTACGCGATGTTCTCGGTCAGGCCCTGCCGGCGACCGTGCTCCAGGTGTGCACGGACCTCGCCTGCACGGCCGCGGGCGCCTCGGACCTGTGCGCCGGGATCGAGGCACGGGCGGGCCTCGGCAGCGGTGTGTCCGTCGAGCGCAGCCCCTGCCTCGGCCTGTGCGAACGCGCCCCGGCCCCCCTCACCGTCAGAGCGGGCGACCCGGTGCGTACGGCGGTGTCGGCGCCGGCGACCGTCGAGGCGGCCGTGCTCGCCGCGAGTGCGCCCGACTCGGCCTCCGAGGAGCCGCCGGCGGTGACGGCGGTGCCCCAGGCCGGGGATCCGTCGCCGACCCTGCTCGGCAGGGTCGGCGTGGTGGACCCGTCGTCGCTCGACGACTACCGGGCCCACGGCGGCTACACGGCCCTGCGCCGGGCCTTCGCCCTCGGTCCCGCCGCGGTGATCCGCGAGGTCACCGACTCCGGCCTGCTCGGGCGCGGCGGCGCCGCCTTCCCCACCGGCCGCGAGTGGCAGGCCACGGCCTCCCAGCCCGACCGTCCGCACTACCTGGTGTGCTTGTGCCCGACGGGGGCGCTGTCGTTCAAGTCCGAGTTCGACCGCCGCGCGGCCGGCACCTGGGACGAATCGGCACAGACGCAGACCACGACCGTGTGCGCCTGCTGCGGGGTGAGCTGCAACCTCACGCTCCATGTGCAGGACAATGAGATCGTGAAGGTGACGTCACCGCACGACAACCCGGTGACTCACGGCAATCTCTGCATCAAGGGCCGCTTCGGCTACCAGCACATACAGAACCGGGGCTGATGACGACATGGGACGAGTCACCGAACGACGCAAGGTGATCCGCATCAGGGACGGAGTGGTCTCCGCCCGGCCGGACACCCTCGTCGCCGAGGAACCACTGGAGATCCGGCTCAACGGCAAGCCGCTCGCGATCACCATGCGCACACCCGGCGACGACTTCGCGCTGGCCGCCGGCTTCCTGGTCAGCGAGGGCGTACTGGCCACCGCGTCCGATCTGCTCAACATCGTCTACTGCGCGGGCGCGACCGCCGACGGTTCCAACACCTACAACGTGGTCGACGTCCGGACGACCCCCGGTGTGACGATCCCCGACATCACCCTCGAGCGGAACGTCTACACGACCTCCTCCTGCGGCCTGTGCGGAAAGGCGAGCCTGGACGCGGTCCGTACGACGACCCGCTGGCCGATAGCCGACACTCCCCCGCTCCGGATCGAGCCCGAGCTGCTCGCGAGCCTCCCCGACCGGCTGCGTGCGGCTCAGCGGGTGTTCGACCGGACCGGGGGGCTCCACGCGGCGGCCCTGTTCTCCGAGGACGGCGAGCTGCTCGACGTCCGGGAGGACGTGGGCCGGCATAACGCGGTCGACAAGCTGGTCGGCCGCGCCCTGCAGAACGGGGACCTGCCGCTGTCCCGGGCGATCCTGCTGGTGTCGGGGCGGGCCTCGTTCGAGCTGGCGCAGAAGGCCGTGATGGCGGGCATCCCGGTGCTCGCCGCGGTCTCGGCGCCCTCCTCCCTGGCCGTGGACCTGGCCGCGGAGACCGGGCTGACCCTGGTGGGCTTCCTGCGAGGCAGTTCCATGAACGTGTACGCCGGTGAGGACCGCATCACCCTGCGGACCGCGGCCGCCCGGGGCTGACCGGTTCCCCCCGCTGCACGGCGGCGGGGCCCCGACCGGCGGGGAGCGCCCCCTGCGCCGCAGGGGCCCCGCCTCGGCCCCCGCACGTTCCCGTGCCGTTCCTCTCGCGCGCGTGAGCCGCTTTCGCCTCAGCCGCTCATGAACCGCACGTCGGCCGCACGCACCACCGTCCCCAGCCGGGGGAAATCCAGTTTCACCGACGCCTCGTGCTCGGCCTCGGTGAGAGCGGACATCGCGTCCTCGACGAAGAACAGCTGGTAGCCGAGGTCGCCGGCGGCACGGGCGGTGGACTCGACGCCGAGGTTGGTGGCGATGCCGCCGAACACGAGCGTGGTGACGCCGAGTTCACGGAGACGGTCGTCCAGTCCGGTCCCCTGGAAGGCGCCGATGGTGCGCTTGACGATCTCCAGGTCGCCTTCCTGGAGCAGCCCCTGGGCCAGACCGCTGCCGGGCGGCTGCTCGGCGACCCCGGGGCGCTCGACGCGGACGAAAACGACGAGGCCGCCCGCCGAGCGGAACTCCGCGGCCAACTCCTCGGCGACGGACAGCACTTCGGTCCCCTTACGGGGCTCCAGGGGCAGCGCGGCGATGCGGTCCATCAGGTCGACGAGGACAAGGGCGGTGTGCGCGGGGTCGAGCGCGAGAGGTGCGGTCATGACGGAACGCTATCCACCGTCAGCCCTCCGTGCCGGAAATCCGGGTCAACAGGCCCATGAACTGGTCCCGTTCGGCCGCCGAGAGCGGGGCGAGCAGGGCGTCGTTCGCCTCCCGAGCGGCCTTCTCGCAGCGCTGGAGCAGCTGTCGGCCCTCCTCGGTGAGTGACACGGCGTTCTTCCGACGGTCACCGGGATCCGGTGCGCGCACGGCGAGGCCCGCGGACTGCAGGTCGTTGAGGACGCCGACCAGGTCCTTGGGGTCGAGTCCGACACTGCGCCCGAGGTCGGCCTGAGCGACGGGGGCGAGATCGCGGACTGCGGAGAGCACGACGTGGTGCCACATCTTGAGGCCCTCGACGGCGAGAGCGTCGGCGACCAGGGCACGGCCGCGCGCGGCGGCCCGACCGAGGAGCCAGCTGGGGAGAGAGCGGATGGCGGCGAGGGGCGCTTCGGACATGCCCCCAGCCTACCGAATTCATTGGACTTCCCAACGACCTCCGAATACCGTTGGGAGTCCCAACGAATTCTGGAGGTGCGATGCGTCGCGTCCGATACGACTCCATCGGCGGACCGCTGTTCCTGGAGGAGGCGCCCCTCCCCGAGCCCGGCCCGGGCGAGCTCCTCGTGCGCTGCGCGGCGATAGGCGTGACCCTGCCCGTCGTCCGCAAGGTCACCGAGGGCACGCAGCCGATTCCGCTCGGCGGCGAGATCGCCGGGGAGGTCGTGGCCGTCGGGCCCGAGGTCGCCGGATTCCGGGTGGGCGAGCGGGTGACGGGCCTGTGCTTCGGCCACGGCTACGCCGACTTCGCGCTCCTGCACGAGGCCATGGCCTCCCGCATCCCGGAGGATGCGAGCGCGGTCGACGCCGTCGCCCTCGTGCGCAGCGGCCTGGTCGCGCTGGGCGCCCTCACGGCCGCGCGGCCCGATCCCGGCGAGGCGGCCCTCGTCACCGCGGCGGCGAGCGGGATCGGCCACCTCGCCGTGCAGCTGGCGCGCACGCGCGGCGCGGCCCGGGTCGTGGGCGCCGTGTCCGACCCGGCGAAGTCCGACTTCGTGGGCGCACTGGGCGCCGACGACGTCATCGTCTACGACCGCGCCGACTGGGGCGCCCCCGTCGACTACGTCCTGGACGCCGTCGGCGGCGCGTTGCTCACTCCCGCCGTCGCGGCCCTCGCTCCCGGCGGGCGACTCGTGGCGTACAGCTCGGGCGGCGGGACCATCCGGGCGTACGACCTGCTGGTGGGCGCGAAGTCCGTGATCGGTTTCCAGATGGCCCACGTCGCGCGCGGGAGGCCGGAGGTGTACGAGCGCTGGCGCCAGGAGCTGTGGCGCCTGTTCGCGGCGGGGAGGCTGAAGCCGGTCGTCCACCGGGAATTCGGCCTGGAGGACGCCGCCGAGGCGCACGAGACGATCGAGTCACGGAGCAATCTGGGGAAAGTGGTTCTGGTGCCGTGAGCTGGAGGTCGTCGGGAGCCAGAGGTTCATGCTGCGGCCGACGTCGGCTCGTCGCGCCGTTCCCCCGACGCCTCCAACGGATCCCGTGCCCGGCGCTTGGCGATGACGGCGCACACCATGAGCTGCATCTGGTGGAAGAGCATCAGCGGCAGTACGGCGAGGGAGGCGTGCGCGCCGAACAGGACGCTCGCCATGGGCAGCCCGGAGGCGAGGGACTTCTTGGAGCCGGCGAACTGGATCGCGATGCGGTCCTCACGATCGAACCGCAGCGCCTTGCCGCCGTACCAGGTCAGGGTCAGCATCACCGCGAGCAGGACGGCCTCGACGACGAGCAGTCCGCCCAGCCGTACGGCGCTCACCTGGTGCCAGATGCCCTGGACCATGCCCTCGCTGAACGCGGTGTAGACGACGAGGAGGATCGAGCCGCGGTCGACCAGTCCGAGCACCTTCTTGTGCCGGGCGACGAAGCCGCCGATCCAGCGGCGCACCAGTTGCCCGGCGAGGAACGGTACGAGCAGTTGCAGCACGATCTCGACGAGCGAGTCGGCGGAGAAGCCGCCGCCGCTGCTGCCGAGCAGGGATGCCGCCAGCAGCGGGGTGACGACGATGCCGACCAGCGAGGAGAAGGAGCCCGCGCAGATCGCGGCGGGCACGTTGCCGCGGGCGATGGAGGTGAACGCGATCGACGACTGGATCGTCGACGGGACGAGGGTGAGGAAGAGCAGCCCCTGGTAGAGCGGGTGGGTGAGGAATACCGGGACGAGGCCGCGCGCGGCCAGGCCCAGCAGCGGGAAGACCACGAAAGTGCAGGCCAGGACGGTCACATGGAGGCGCCAGTGCCTCAGTCCCGCCAGTGCCTCACGGGTGGACAGGCGGGCGCCGTACAGAAAGAAGAGGAAGGCGATCGCGGCCGTGGAGGCGCCGGAGGCCACGTCGGCGGCGCCGCCGCGGGCCGGGAACAGTGCCGCGAGCCCGACGGTCCCGAGCAACAGCAGGATGTAGGGGTCGACCGGCATCCGACTCGGCCAGTGCAGGCGTTTCACGGTGCTCCACGTGCGGTTCGATGGGTGTGCGTCCGGGCCCGAAGGGCCCCTCTCCATCGTCCTCCGGCGCACCGTGATCGGGAATCCGGCATACCGCTCTCACTGCCATCGCGAAACGCAATGACAACGGCTACGGTGACGGGCGTGTACGAACCCTCCCATCTGCGCACCTTCCTCGCCGTCGCCCAGACGCTGAGTTTCACGCAGGCCGCGCGGCGGCTCGGGCTGCGCCAGTCCACCGTCAGCCAGCACGTGCGGCGCCTGGAGGACGCGACCGGCCGGGCGCTGTTCACCCGGGACACGCACTCCGTGGAGCTCACGGAGGACGGCGAGGCGATGCTCGGGTTCGCGCGCCGGATCCTGGACGTGCACGAACAGGCCACGGCCTTCTTCACCGGCACCCGGCTGCGCGGCCGGCTGCGCTTCGGCGCCTCGGAGGACTTCGTCCTGACCCGGCTGCCGGAGATCCTGGAGGGCTTCCGCCACGACCACCCCGAGGTCGACCTGGAACTGACGGTGGAGCTGTCGGGCACCCTGCACGAGCAGCTGGCCGCCGGGAAACTGGACCTGGTGCTGGCCAAGCGGCGCCCCGAGGATCCACGGGGTGAGCTGGTGTGGCACGACCGGCTGGTGTGGATCGGCGCGGAGCGGCTGCGGCTGGACGCCGACCGTCCGGTTCCGCTCATCGTCTTCCCGCCGCCGGGCATCACCCGGGCGCTGGCCCTGGAGGCGCTGGAGCGGCAGGGACGGGCCTGGCGGATCGTCTGTACGAGCGGCAGCCTCAACGGTCTCATCGCGGCGGCCCGGGCGGGCCTGGGCGTGATGGCGCACTCGCGGGGCCTGATCCCGCCGGGCCTGGTGCGGATCCCGGACCGGGCGGGGCTGCCGGAACTGGGGCGGGTCGACTTCGTGCTGGTGCACGGACGCAGGCGGACGTCGGCCCAGGGCGCCGCGGACGCGCTGGCGGCGGCGATCCTGGCGGGCGGCGACCGTCTGCACCGACGACCGGCCCCGGGACCCGCCCGGCGCACCGGCCCGCCGGAGTAACGGAATCAGACGCTCCGCCGCTGTCGGAGGAGAGGGTGACCCCCCGCCCGGGACCCATGGGGCAGGGATCGGCAACGAAGGCCGTGACGGGCCTCGGGAGGGGTCGGGCAGCGTAAGCGGTACGGGCAGATTCGGTGGAGATTACGGTGCCGAAACTTACTCAACCGTCAGCTTTCTGTCCGACCCTTCCCCATGTGAGCCCATTTTCCGGCACTGACCAGCGCAGACGAGAGCATCGCTCGCTTTCCGGCCCCCTCCCGCCCCGTCGACGGGTGGGGTAGCTTTCACGGCGCTGAGGGGCCATGAGAAGCGGGGTACGGGTTTGCGCGAGTTCACCAACCCTCCGTTGGCGTTGGCACCGCCGGTCGGCGGTCTGGCCGACGTCGTCTTCCAGCACGCCCAGGACGACCCGCAGTACGTCAGCCTCGGCCGCAAGGACGAACGCGGCGAATGGCGGGACGTGACCGCCGCCGAGTTCCGCGACGAGGTCCTCGCCCTCGCCAAGGGCCTGCTCGCCCAGGGCATCCGGTTCGGCGACCGCGTCGCCATCATGTCCCGCACGCGCTACGAGTGGACGCTGTTCGACTACGCCCTGTGGACGATCGGCGCCCAGGTCGTGCCGGTCTACTCGACCTCCTCCGCGGAACAGTGTTTCTGGATGCTCTACGACGCCGAGTGCACGGCCGCGGTCGTCGAGCACGAGGACCATGCGATGACGATCGCCACCGTCATCGACCGCCTCCCCCAGTTGCGGCAGCTGTGGCAGCTGGACTCGGGCTGTGTGCAGGAGCTGTACGACGCCGGCGCCTCCATCGAGGACGACGTGGTGCACCGGCACCGCGAAGCGGTCACCCCCGACTCGACCGCGACGATCATCTACACCTCCGGCACGACGGGCCGGCCCAAGGGCTGTGTCATCTCGCACGGCAACTTCATGTTCGAGGCGGACACGGTCATCGAGCGCTGGGAGCCGGTGTTCCACTCCAAGCGGGGCGACGAGGCGGCGACCCTGCTGTTCCTGCCGCTCGCGCATGTCTTCGGACGGATGGTGCAGATCGCGGCGATCCGCGGCAGGGTCCGCTTCGGACACCAGCCCCAACTGCACGCGGCCGCGCTGCTCCCCGACCTGGCCGCCTTCCGGCCGACGTTCTTCCTGGCCGTGCCGTACATCTTCGAGAAGGTCTTCAACGCGGCCCGCCGCAAGGCGGAGCGGGAGGGCCGGGCGGGGCCGTTCGAGAAGGCCGTCGAGGTGGCCGTGAACTACGCGGAGGCCATCGAGGCGAAGGCCTGGGGCGTCGGGCCAGGCCCCTCGGCGGGCCTGCGCATGCAGCACCAGCTCTTCGACAAGCTCGTCTACTCCAAGGTGCGCGCGGCCATGGGCGGCCGGGTCCGGCACGCCATGTCCGGCGGATCGGGCATGGACCGCAAGCTCGGCCTGTTCTTCGCCGGCGCGGGCGTGCAGATCTACGAGGGTTACGGCCTGACGGAGACGACCGCGGCCGCGACCGCCAACCCGCCCGGACGCACCCGGTACGGCACGGTCGGCCGGCCCATCCCGGGGATGACCGTGCACATCGCGGACGACGGCGAGATCTGGCTGCGCGGCGAAAACGTGTTCCAGGGCTACCTCAACAACCCCAAGGCCACCGACGAGACCCTGCACGACGGCTGGCTGGCCACCGGCGACCTGGGCTCCCTCGACGAAGACGGATACCTCACCATCACCGGCCGCAAGAAGGAAATCCTGGTCACCTCCGGCGGCAAGAGCGTCTCGCCGGGGCTGCTGGAGGAGCGGGTGCGCGACCATCCGCTGGTCAACCAGTGCATCGTCGTGGGCAACGACCGGCCGTTCGTGGCCGCGTTGGTCACCCTCGACCAGGAGGCCGTCGAGCACTGGCTGCAGATGCGCGGCAAGCCGCAGCTGCCGCCCGTCGAGCTGGTGCGCGACCCGGATCTGGAGGCGGAGGTGCGCCGGGCGGTCGTGGCGGCGAACACGCTGGTCTCGCAGGCCGAGTCGATCCGCACGTTCCGCATCCTCGCCCAGCCGTTCACCGAGGAGCACGGACTGCTGACGCCGTCGCTGAAACTGAAGCGCAAGGCGATCGAAAACGCTTACGCGAACGAGGTCGACGCGCTGTATCGGTCCTAGGCCAGGTCCTGGTGGTTTCCGATGGGTGGGAACGGGTGTGAAACGGTTGCCGGCGGGCACCCGCCCCGAGATCGGGGGGTGGGATCGGGCGTCAGGAATGCGATGGCCGCCGTGATCGTTGACGATGGCAGTACCACTTTGACGGACAACCGAAGGATCAAGAGCTCGTGAGCAGCAAGGTCCCCCCGATCATCCTCAACAACGGCGTGGAGATGCCCCAGCTGGGCTTCGGCGTCTGGCAGGTGCCGGACGACGAGGCGGAGCAGGCGGTGTCCACTGCCCTGGAGGCCGGGTACCGCAGCATCGACACAGCGGCGATCTACGGCAACGAGGAGGGCACCGGCAAGGCCATCGCCTCCTCCGGTGTGCCCCGCAAGGACATCTTCGTCACCACCAAGCTCTGGAACAGCGACCAGGGGTACGACGCGACGCTCCGCGCGTTCGACGCCTCCCTGGAGAAGCTCGGCCTGGACTATCTGGACCTGTACCTCATCCACTGGCCGCTGCCGGCTCGCGACACATACGTCGACTCGTACAAGGCGTTCGAGAAGCTCCTCGCGGACGGCAGGGTACGGGCCATCGGCGTGTCCAACTTCCTGCCGGAGCACCTGGAGCGGCTGATCGGTGAGACGTCGGTCATCCCGGCGGTCAACCAGATCGAGCTGCACCCGCACCTGCAGCAGCAAGCCTCCCGTGCGTTCCACGCGGACCAGGGCATCGCCACCGAGGCCTGGTCCCCGCTCGGCCAGGGCAAGGGCCTGCTGGAGGTCCCGGCGATCGTGGCGATCGCCCAGAAGCACAACCGCACCGCGGCCCAGGTGGTGCTGCGCTGGCACCTCCAGCTCGGCAACGTGGTGATCCCGAAGTCCGTGACGCCGTCGCGGATCAAGGAGAACATCGAGGTGTTCGACTTCAGCCTGGACACCGAGGACCTGGCGGCGATCAGCGCGCTGAACGAGGACCGGCGCATCGGTCCGGACCCGGGCACGTTCGACCTCGGCTGAGGATCCCCGCACGTGGTCGAGGGCGCCCCTGTTCAGGGGGCGCCCTCGACACGTCGGGACGGGCCCGTGGACGCGCCCGTCAGCCGCGCTCGTCAGTTGGGCTGCCCGATCGGCCGTACGACGACGGTGTTGATGTCGACGCCCGCGGGCTGCCGGATCGCCCAGACCACGGAGTCCGCGATCTGGTCGGCGGTGAGCAGGTGCCCGGGCGGCAGGCTGCCGTAGCTGTCCCAGAACGGGGTCTCGACCCGGCCGGGCGCGATCAGCGTCACGCCGACGCCCCATTCGGTGACCTGGCGGCGGGTGTTCTCCGCGAGCCCGGTCACGGCCCACTTCGTCGCCCCGTACATATTGCCCGGCGTGGGCACGAACCCGGCGACACTGCCGACCAGCACGATGCGCCCCCGCGTCTCCTTCAGCGCTTCGATCGACGCGCGGACCAGGAGCGCGGGGCCCAGGACGTTGGTGAGCACCATGTCGGTCCACCCCGCCGGGTCGCCCTCGGCGACCGAGTCGTGGGTGGCGGTCCCCGCGTTGGCGACGACCGTGTCCAGCCGGCCGTATCGCTTGAGCGTACGGTCGACCGCCGCCTGTACGGAGTCGTAGTCGGCGGCGTTCCCGGCCACCGTCAACAACCCGTCCGGGTCACCGAGTTCCGCGGCGAAGGCCCGCAGTCGTTCCTCGCCGCGCCCCGTGACGGTGACCCGGTGTCCGGCGTCCAGCAGCTGCCGCGCGACGGCCGCCCCGATGCCGCTGCCGCCTCCGGTGATCAGTGCGACCGGAGAATCCGGCGAGCCGGAAGAGTTGCTCATGACGTGCTCCCCTAGCGATGCCTGTGGTGCGTGGCTCGCAGTTCACCAGTTGGAGCACGCTCCAAGTCAAGCCCCACCGGGCGGACTTGATCCGGACCGGTTTGCTAAACCGCTTTCACCGCCGTGTGCACCGTGTGCGCCGCGAGCACGAAGACGTCCGCCCTTCGGTGCACGCCCCCCTCGTCCTGCGGGTCGAGCAGCCGGTCGAGCGTGGCGCGGTCGTCCGGGTCGAGAGTGTCGCCGAAGGCGTCCCGCAGCCGGGACAGGGACGCGACGATGTGGGCGCGGGCCCGGTCGGAGGCAGGAGCGGGCAGGTCGAGCAGGAAGCTGCGGGTGCGGGTGTGCTTGAGGCCCGCCGCGCCGAGCAGCGCCGCCCAGTCCTCGGTCTCGGCCACGGAGCCGGGCAGGTCGGCCCGCATCCGCGCGAACCACTCGGCTTCCAGCGCGTCGAGCCGTGCCTCCAGACCGGGCCGCCCGAAGCCCAGGTCGCGCGGCAGGAACCGGGCCGGCAGACCGCCCTCCATGATCGCCAGGGTTCCGCCGGGTGCGAGCCGCTCCGCGAAGGCGGTGAGGGCGGCGCGCTGGTCGCCCAGGTGATGCAGACTGCGGCCGGCCCACAGCAGGTCCGCCGGATACTCCAACTCGTCGAGGGCGCCGGGGAGTTCTCCGGCAAGGGTGTCGAAGCGGTCGCTGTACCCGAGCCGGTCGGCCCGCTGCCGGGCCCGGTCAAGCAGCGGCGCGGAGCCGTCGACCGCCATGACCCGCGCCCCGGGGAACGTCTCGGCGAACAGACAGGAGATGACGCCGGGTCCGCTGCCCGCGTCCACGATCAGCCCCGGGTCGGTCACCTCCTTGCCGAGCCAGGACAGGGCGCGCTCGTACAGCGGGGTGAACAGCTCGGCCTGCGCTTCCAGATGCGGCGCCATCGCGGCCCAGTCGATGTCGGTGTGGTGGCCGTGCCCGTGACTGTGCCCGTGCCCCGAACCGTGGTCGTCGTCGTGGGTGTGCCGGTCGCCGTGGGATGCGTGCGGATCGTGCGCCATGGTGGTCAGCCTCTCTTCCGGTGTGCCGTCAGCGTGCGCCGACGCACCGGACGAGAGCCACTCCTGTTGCCGGGACGGCAAAAAAAGAACTGCGGATGGCAAGCTTTTTCGAGCCGGTGATCCGCCGGGGCCCGGCCCGGGAGGGCTGACCGACCCCGACGGATCACCGTCACCTCAACTCACCGCCGTACGGATCACCACCGTACGGATCACCGCCGTACGGATCACCGCCGAGTGGTGGTCTGTTTCACCGGCCGGCCTACAGCGGCGGGTACGCGTTCTGCATCAGCTGCTGGAACTGGGCGGAGAACCACTTCCCGGACAGCGGGGCGTTCGCCAGGGCGCCGGACATGCTGTTGCCGTTGCGCGGGTTGCCGGTGTAGGTCGGGTCGCACATCCGGTCGAAGCCCTTGCCCTCGTCGTTGGGGATGGCCGAGCTGGCGCCGTCCGACTCACCCGGCGGCTTCATCCACACGTAGGCGTCGATCCCGGCGGCAGGCGCCGCCTTGGGACGCTCACCGAGGCCCGCGCCGGACTGGTTGCACCAGTTGCCGACGTGGATCCGACGGTCGTAACGGCCGCCGTTGACGTAGGTGTCCACGGTGGTCGTGGCCCCCGGGCCGGTGGGCCGGGCGGCGCCGCCCCAGCCGTTGCGGGAGGTGTCGATCAGCATGCCGATGTCGGACCTGAAGCCGGTGGTCACCAGCTGGTTGCGGAAGGCCTGGGCGTACGACAGCTCGTCGACGTAGCGGTTCCAGTCCACCCACTTGGACTCACGGACCGACTTGCCGGCCACCGAGTCGTTGATGGTGAAGTTGTTCTCCTTCAGGGCGCTGTAGTTCGCCGTGTTGGTGATGAAGCCGTGCACGTCGTCGACGGTCGCGCCCTCGGCGGTGGCGGCCTGGTACATGATCTGGGCGGACGGCACGAAGTTGTCGTCCCAGCCGAGCCAGCCGTGGTGTCCGGCGTCGATGTAGTTGTAGACGTTGGGGATCGCGCCGAGCTTCTTCAGCGCGTAACCGACGCCCTTCACGTAGTTGCCGTTGGCCTTCATGGTGTCGCAGGCCGGGGTGGCGGTGGGCTTGCCGCCGGTGTTGGTGACGAGGTTCGGCAGTGAGTCGATCTCGACGGCGGTCACGATCCGCAGGCCCGCGTACTTGCTGTCCGCGAGGATGGCCGCGATGGGGTCGATGAACTGCGTCTTGTACTTGTCGATCTCCGTCGGGCCGAGCTCACCGTTGGAGGCGAGGGCCGAGCAGTCCCGTCCGGGAAGGTCGTAGACGACCAGCTGTACGACTTCCTCACCGCTGCCCTTCTGGGCGAGGGCCGCGTCCAGATGGTCGCGCAGACCCATGCCGCCGTTCGCGCCGTTGATGGTGGCGATGCGGTCGAGCCAGACACCGGTGGGCTGGTTGGAGACGCGGCTGCCGCCCGGCTCGGCGGCGGCGTGCGCCGCCCATTCCGGGTTCACGTACACCTTGGCGCCGGCGTAGGGGTTGTCGACCTTGGTACCCGGAGTGCCGGGACCGGTCGGGCCGGGGTCGGTCGGGCCGGGGTCGGTGGGACCGCCGGTCCCGCCGTCGACGTTGCAGGTCACGCCGTCGAGGGTGAACGTGGCCGGAACGGCGTTGGTGCCGCTGTAGGTGCCCTGGAATCCGAAGCTGACCGAACCGCCGGTCGCCAACGTCCCGTTGTAGGTCTCGTTGTCGGCGGTGACGGCCGTACCGGACTGGGTGATCTTCGCGTTCCAGCCGCTGGTGACCTTCTGGCTGCCGGCGTACGCCCACTTCACCGACCAACTCGACTTCGCGGCCGAGTTGTTGGTCACGGTGACGGCGGCGGTGAAGCCGGTGCCCCAGTCGTTCTGCACCTTGTAGTCGACACTGCACGGGATGGCGGCGATGCCGGGATCGCCGGGGACGACCGCGAGCGCCGTCCCGGAGGCGCCGGCGACCAGCGCCAGCGCGGCGAGTACCGCTGTTCTGCTACGGCTCATGAGTGCGGGCTTCCTTCTTGGTTGCGGATGTTTTCCGTTGCGTTCCTTCGATGGATCTGTTCGATGGAGCTGTGCGGTGGCGCCTATCCGTCGAGCCCGAGTGCGCGCAGGTGGTCGCGCAGGCCGGTGCCGTACGCCGTGGGCGTCCCGTCGTAACCCGAGATCAGGGACGGGCCGGTGGAGCAGTCCCAGGTGTTCCAGGTCCAGCCCAGGTACGACAGTTGGCGGTCGTCGAACCACTTCATGACCTGGTCGACGAAACCGTGTGAGCAGGTGTTCTCGCCGATCTCCCCTGCCACCAGCGGCACCTGGGCGGCGACCGGGGCGAGCGTCGAATTCCAACAGCTCTCGTTCGCACAGGAGTTGAAGTTGTAGACGTGGTAGGCGGCGGCGAGATTGCCGGTCGGGTCGGTGGGCTTGTACGTCAGCCACTGGCTGAGGTCGTTGGAGTACGCGAGTCCGCCGGCCAGGATCACGTTCTTGGCACCGGTCGCCCGTACGGAGTCGACGAGATCCTGCATTCCGGCGACTTCGTACCCGATGCCGGGGCAGGTTCCGCCGTCCCGCCAGCACTGCCACGCCTGGGTGGTCGTGGAGGTGGCACGGTCCGGGTAGGGCTCGTTGAACAGGTCGAACACGACGGCCGTGTCGTTCTTGAAGGTGTTGGCCACCGAGGTCCAGAACGACGGCGTGTACTGCATGTCGGGCATCGGCTTCTGGCAGCTGGCGTGCACGTCGGAGCAGCCGGCCGAGTTGCCCGTGTACTGCCCGTAGTTCCAGTGCAGTTCGACGATCGGCGTCATCCCGTGCGCCTTGACGCGGGCCACCAGGTCCTTGACGGCGTTGATGTAATTCGCACCGCCGTAAGCGGAGTTGATGTTCGACAGGCCGAGCCAGCACTCCTCGTTGAGTGGAATGCGGACCGTGTTGACGTGCCAGTCGGCGATCGCCTTGACGGCCGCGTCGTCGACCGGTCCGTCCCAGATGCCGCGTCCCTGGACGCACATGAACTCGCCGCCGGAGCGGTTCACGCCGAGCAGACGGCGGGTCTTTCCGCCGGTGTCCACGAGCTTGTTCCCCGCGACGTGCAGCGCGGGCGGCGCGTCACCGGTGTCCGGTGGATCGGTCGTGGGTGGGGTGGTGGGGGTGGGCGTGGGGGTCGGTTCGGTGTCGACGTTGCAAGTGGTGCCGTTGAGCTTGAACGTGGTCGGTGCGCTGTTCACGCCCGCCTTGGAGGCGATGAAGCCCGCGCTGACGCTCGCGCCCGTGCCGAGGGAACCGTTCCAGCTCTCGTTCGCGGCGGTGACGGCCGTGCCCGACTGGGACCACTTGGCGCTCCAGCCCTGGGTGACCTTCTGACCGCCCGAGAAGTCGAACGTGAGGCTCCAGCCGCTCACGGCCGCCGCATTGTTGGTGATCTTCACGGCAGCCTGGAAGCCGGCGTCCCACTGGCCGGTGACGGAGTACTCCACCGTGCAGGCAGGCGTGGCTCCCTGAGCCGTCATGACCGGCAGGGCCACGCCCGTCCCGAGGGCGACCATGCCGGCGACGGCTAAAAGTACTGAACGCGGGGGATGTCGCATGAGCGACTCCTTGCAGCTCAGGCGCGTCGTGGCAGACGCGTCGACTGATGGAATCGCTCCCACTGGTGTCTCGAAGTTAGCGCCAAGTGCTGGCAAAGAACAGGGGCATCGCTGACTTTCCCTCAACTTACGGCGTCGAATCTTTTCGACTCTTCAAGCACCTTGACCGCGTTCACCCCCATCCTCACTATGGGAGCGCTCCCACTGGTTCAAGGCTTGTTGCTCCTCCCCCCACCTCTCCGAGCCGCAAGGAGGAACCAGCATCATGGATCCCTCACGCAGACGTCGCCGGACGCGGCGCCTGTGGACCGCCGCCGTGGCGGCCCTCGCGCTTCCCCTCGCCATGCTGAGCACGAGCACAACTCCCGCCCAGGCGGCGGCACTTCAGTGCAGCGTGGACTACAAGACCAATGACTGGGGCTCCGGGTTCACCGCGGACCTGACCCTCACCAACCGGGGCACCGACCCGATCAGCGGCTGGACCCTGACGTACTCCTACGCGGGCAACCAGAAGCTGACCAACGGCTGGAACGGCAGCTGGTCGCAGTCCGGTCAGCAGATCACGGTGAACAACGCCTCGTACAACGCGACGATCGCCGCCGGCGCGGCGGTCAGCACGGGTGGGCAGTTCACCTACAGCGGCACCAACGCCGCTCCCGCGAGCTTCGCGGTCAACGGCACCACCTGCGCCGGCGCGCACCAGCCGCCGGTCACCGTGCTGACCAGCCCGGCCGCGGGCGCCGTCTACACGCAGGGGGACGCGGTGCCGCTCGCGGCGACCGCCGCGGCCGCCGACAGCGCGACGATCTCCAAGATCGAGTTCTACGACGACACGACCCTGCTGGGTACGGACACGAGCGCGCCGTACTCCCTGTCCGCCTCAGGATTGTCCGTGGGCAGCCACTCCCTGGTCGCCAAGGCCTACGACAGCCTGGGGGCGTCGGCGTCGTCGACCCCGGTCGGCATCACGGTGGCCTCGGGGCCGGCCGTGGTCGCCTCCACGAACCAACTGGCCGTGCAGCAGGGCAAGACGGGCACATACTCGTTGAAGCTGTCGACCCAGCCGTCGGCCAATGTGACCGTCACGACCGCCCGCACCACCGGAAACACCGGGCTGACCGTGACGGGCGGCGCAAGCCTCACCTTCACGCCGTCGAACTGGAGCACCGCCCAGAACGTGACCATCACGGCCAACGCCTCCGGCACGGGCGCCGCGACCTTCGAGTCGACGGCGACCGGGCACGCGAAGGCCTCGGTGACGGCCACGGAGATCGCGGGCACCAAGGCGTACGACGCCCGGTTCCTCGACCTCTACGGCAAGATCACCAACCCGGCAAACGGTTACTTCTCCCCCGAGGGCATCCCGTACCACTCGGTCGAGACACTGATCGTCGAGGCTCCGGACCAGGGGCACGAGACGACGTCGGAGGCCTACAGCTACCTTCTCTGGCTGCAGGCGATGTACGGGAAGATCACCGGCGACTGGACCAAGTTCAACGGCGCCTGGGACATCATGGAGAAGTACATGATCCCCACCCACGTTGACCAGCCGACGAACTCGTTCTACAACGCTTCGAAACCGGCTACGTACGCGCCCGAGCTGGACACTCCGAACGAGTATCCGGCGAAGCTGGACACCGGCGTGTCCGTGGGTTCGGATCCCATTGCCGGTGAACTGAAGTCCGCCTACGGCACGGACGACGTCTACGGCATGCACTGGCTGCAGGACGTCGACAACACCTACGGCTACGGCAACGCGCCCGGCAAGTGCGAGGCCGGTCCGACGGACACCGGCCCGTCCTACATCAACACCTTCCAGCGCGGCGCGCAGGAATCGGTGTGGGAAACGATTCCGCAGCCGACCTGCGACGCCTTCAAGTACGGCGGCACGAACGGGTACCTGGACCTGTTCACCGGTGACTCCTCCTACGCCAAGCAGTGGAAGTACACCGACGCCCCCGACGCCGACGCCCGGGCAGTGCAGGCCGCGTACTGGGCGGACATCTGGGCCAAGGCGCAGGGCAAGGGCAGCGACGTCTCCGCGGCCGTCGGCAAGGCCGCGAAGATGGGCGACTACCTGCGCTACGCGATGTACGACAAGTACTTCAAGAAGATCGGCAACTGCGTCGGGCCGACCGCCTGCCCGGCCGGCACCGGCAAGGACGCCTCGCACTATCTGCTGTCCTGGTACTACGCCTGGGGCGGTGCCACTGACACCAACGCCGGCTGGGCCTGGCGCATCGGCTCCAGCCACACCCACGGCGGCTACCAGAACCCGCTGGCCGCCTACGCGCTGAGCAGTTACGCCGACCTGAAGCCCAAGTCGGCGACAGGCCAGGCGGACTGGGCGAAGTCGCTGACCCGGCAGCTGGAGTTCTACCGCTGGCTGCAGTCCAGCGAGGGCGCCATCGCGGGCGGGGCGACGAACAGCTGGGCGGGCCGCTACGCGACTCCCCCGGCCGGCACCTCGACGTTCTACGGCATGTACTACGACCAGCAGCCCGTCTACCACGACCCGCCGTCCAACCAGTGGTTCGGCTTCCAGGCGTGGTCGATGGAGCGGGTCGCCGAGTACTACCAGCAGACCGGGAACGCGAACGCCAAGGCGGTTCTCGACAAGTGGGTGGACTGGGCGCTGTCCAAGACCACGATCAACCCGGACGGCACCTTCCGGATCCCCTCCACCCTCCAGTGGTCGGGTCAGCCCGACACCTGGAACGCGTCAAGTCCCGGTGCGAACACGGGACTTCACGTCACCGTCGCCGACTACACCAATGACGTCGGCGTGGCAGCCGCGTACGCCAAGACCCTGACGTACTACGCCGCCAAGTCCGGTGACACGGAGGCGAAGACGACCGCCAAGGCGCTCCTGGACGGCATGTGGACCAACAACCAGGACGCCCTCGGCATCGCGGTCCCGGAGACCCGGGCCGACTACAACCGCTTCGACGACAGCGTGTACGTCCCGAGCGGCTTCAGCGGCAAGATGCCGAACGGCGACACGATCAACTCCTCCTCGACCTTCGCCTCGCTGCGGTCCTTCTACAAGAACGACCCGGCCTGGTCGAAGATCGAGAGCTATCTCGCGGGCGGAGCCGCGCCCGTGTTCACGTATCACCGGTTCTGGGCCCAGGCGGACATCGCCCTGGCCATGGGTTCGTACGCGGAGCTTCTCGAATAGCCCCCGCCGGGCGCTCCGCGGGTCGGGCGGTGTTCGGCTGCCGGCCGGATGTGACTGGTCGCGCAGTTCCCCGCGTCCCTGAAGGGGTGCGGTACCGCACCGCTCTCCCGCGGAGTCGCTCGAAGGTCCGCGTACGCGGCTCCGTCACCTGACGACGGGGCCCGGCCGGGCGGCCCCCACCCGCACAGGGGGCCGCCCGGCAGTCGCACGTCCCGTATCGCCCGCACCGATCTCTTCCCGCACTGTTTTCCTCCCGCAATGTCTCCTCCCGCAATGTCTCCTCCCGCACCGATCTCCTCCCACATGGCTTCGCGAGGAAGGACCCCCACCGTGCGAAGAACCCGCATCCTCACGGCCGTACTGGCGCTCGCCGCCGGCCTGATCGCGGGCAGCCCGCCCGTGCTGGCCGCGGACGGCAGCCCGAAGGCGACACTGGCCGCAGAGTCGTACACCTGGAAGAACGCCCGGATCGACGGTGGCGGCTTCGTGCCCGGCATCGTCTTCAACCGCAAGGAGAAGAACCTCGCCTACGCGCGCACCGACATCGGCGGCGCCTACCGCTGGCAGGAGTCGAGCAAGACGTGGACGCCGCTGCTGGACTCGGTCGGCTGGACGGACTGGGGGCACACGGGCGTGGTGAGCCTGGCCTCCGACTCCGTCGACCCGAACAAGGTGTACACGGCGGTCGGCACCTACACCAACAGCTGGGACCCCGGCAACGGGGCCGTGCTGCGGTCCGCCGACCGGGGCGCGAGCTGGCAGAAGACGGATCTGCCGTTCAAGCTGGGCGGCAACATGCCCGGCCGGGGCATGGGTGAACGCCTCGCGGTCGACCCGAACAGGAACAGCGTGCTGTATCTCGGCGCGCCGAGCGGGAAGGGGCTGTGGCGGTCGACGGACTCGGGGGTCACCTGGTCGCAGGTGACGAACTTCCCCAACGTCGGCAACTACCAGCAGGACCCGACCGACACGAGCGGCTACGCCTCCGACAACCAGGGCATCGTCTGGGTCACGTTCGACGAGTCGACCGGTACCTCCGGCACGGCCACGAAGACGATCTACGTCGGGGTGGCCGACAAGGACAACGCGGTGTACCGCTCGACGGACGCGGGCGCGACCTGGACGCGACTGGCCGGCCAGCCGACGGGATACCTGGCACACAAGGGTGTGCTGGATGCCGTCAACGGCTATCTCTACATCGCTTACAGCGACAAGGGCGGTCCCTACGACGGCGGCAAGGGCCGGCTGTTGCGGTACGCGACGGCGACCGGCACCTGGACGGACATCAGCCCGGTGGCGGAGGCCGACACGTCCTACGGCTTCAGCGGGCTGACGATCGACCGGCAGAAGCCCGGCACGGTGATGGCCACCGCCTACAGTTCCTGGTGGCCGGACACACAGATCTTCCGCTCCACCGACAGCGGCGGGACCTGGACGAAGGCGTGGGACTACACCTCGTATCCCAACCGCTCGAACCGGTTCACGATGGACGTCTCCTCCTCACCGTGGCTGACCTGGGGCGCCAACCCGTCGCCGCCGGAGCAGACGCCCAAACTCGGCTGGATGACCGAGGCGTTGGAGATCGACCCGTTCAACTCCAGCCGCATGATGTACGGGACGGGCGCGACGATCTACGGCACGGAGAACCTGGCCAACTGGGACAGCGGCGGCCAGTTCACCATCAAGCCGATGGTGCAGGGGCTGGAGGAGACGGCGGTCAACGACCTCGCCTCTCCCCCCTCCGGAGCCCCGCTGCTCAGCGCGCTCGGCGACATCGGCGGTTTCCGGCACACGGACCTCACCAAGGTGCCGTCGATGATGTACACCTCGCCGAACTTCACGACGACCACCAGCCTGGACTACGCCGAGACCAACCCCAACACGGTGGTCCGCGTCGGCGACCTCGACTCGGGTCCGCATGTGGCGTTCTCGACCGACAACGGCGCCAACTGGTTCGCGGGGACGGACCCTTCGGGGGTCAGCGGCGGCGGAACGGTCGCCGCGGCGGCGGACGGCAGCCGCTTCCTGTGGAGCCCGGCGGGCGCCGGCGTACAGTACACCACCGGTTTCGGTACGTCGTGGTCGGCGTCGAGCGGGATCCCGGCCGGCGCGATCGTCGAGTCGGACCGGGTCGACGCCAAGACGTTCTACGGCTTCAAGTCGGGCAAGTTCTACGTGAGTTCGGACGGGGGTGCCACGTTCACAGCGTCCGCGGCGACCGGCCTGCCCAGCGGGGACAGTGTGCGCTTCAAGGCGCTGCCCGGCGTCAAGGGCGATGTCTGGCTGGCGGGCGGGGCGAGTGACGGTGTCTACGGGCTGTGGCACTCCACCGACTCCGGCGCGACCTTCACCAAGCTGTCGGGCATCGAGCAGGCCGACACGATCGGCTTCGGCAAAGCCGCGACGGGAGCGTCGTACCAGACGCTGTACACCAGCGCGAAGATCGCCGGGGTCCGTGGCATCTTCCGCTCGACGGACAAGGGCGCGACCTGGACGCGCATCAACGACGATGCCCACCAGTGGGGTTGGACGGGCGGGGCGATCACGGGCGACCCGAGGGTGTACGGGCGGGTGTACGTCTCGACGAACGGCCGGGGCGTCGTCTACGGCGACACCTCCGACCCGAGCGGCGGCGGCAGCGGGGGCGGCGGCGGGGGTACTGACCCCACGCCCACGGGGGCCTGCGCGGTGACGTACACGATCACCAACCAGTGGTCGGGCGGCTTCCAGGCGGACGTGAAACTGGCCAACACGGGCACGAGCGCGTGGACCGGCTGGAGTCTCAACTGGGCCTTCCCGGGCGGCCAGAGCATCTCTCAGCTGTGGAACGCCGACTTCACGCAGTCGGGTTCGACGGTGACGGCGAAGAACATCGGCTGGAACGGCAACGTGGCGGCCGGCTCGTCCGTCAGCTTCGGCTTCACGGGCAGTTGGTCGGGCACGAACGCGAAGCCGACCGCGTTCAGGCTCGGTGACCAGAGCTGCGCGGTGAGCTGACGACGGCTCGGTGAGCCGAGAACGGTGGGTGCGCGCCCCGGCGGACGCGCACCCACCTTCGTTCACGGTGTGTAGACCGCCGGGCGGGGCGCCGTCGGCATCCCGTTGCCGATGAAGAAGCTCGGGTGCGGCGGCTGGTCGTACGCGGTGTTCTGCCAGGCCAGTCCCGTGCGGCACATTGCACGAGACGTACCTCCCGGGCGGGACGGACGGGTTCCGCACCGTCAGTTGCCCCCGGAGGCAGGCGAGTTGCCGTATCTCGCGGCCAGTTCCGCGACGGTCCGGGCAATCCGCTCACGCAGCTCGGGCGGCTTGAGCACCTCGATGTCCGCGCCCAGGCGCAGGAACTCGGCGTGGGCGTGCGCGACGGACTCGATGGGAACCCGAGCCAGCGTCCAACCGTCTTCGTCGACACGCCTGTCGACCGCCCTCGGCAGCCGCACGCCCGGCGCCAGCCGCACCAGCGCCTCGCCGCGGTACAGCCGGTCGTGGAAGGCCCGCTGGTACGCCGTCCAGTACGCGGCCAGGTCGAAGCCGTCGGGGCGGGCGAACTCCTCGCCGGGGTAGGCGAGTTCAAGGATCTGGTCGATGCGGAACGTGCGCGGTCCCGGACCGGCGACGACGTACCAGCGACCCGCCTTCAGCACCAGCCCGTACGGCTCCAGGCGGCGCTCCACATCGGTGGGCTCGGCCCAGCGGCGGTACAGGACGTGCAGGACCCGGCTGTTCCACACCGCGTCGGCCACCGCCGGGAGGTGCGGCGTCTCCTCGTCGTCCGCGTACCAGCCGGGCGCGTCGAGGTGGAAGCGGCCGCTGATCCGGTCGGCGTGGGCGCGCAGCTCCGGCGGCAGGGCCGCGCGGACCTTGAGCTGGGCGGCGGCGAGGACCGAGCCGAGGCCCAGCTCGGCGGCCGGGCCGGGGGCGCCGGCGAGGAAGAGGGCCTCCGCCTCGTCGGCGGTCAGTCCCGTCAGGCGGGTGCGGTAACCGTCGAGCAAGCGGTATCCACCGGCGTGACCGGCGTCGCCGTACAGCGGAACGCCCGCCGCGCCCAGCGCCTCGACGTCCCGGTAGACCGTGCGCACCGACACCTGAAGCTCCTCGGCGAGCTGGGCGGCCGTCATCCGGCCCCGGGTCTGGAGCAGCAGCAGAAGGGAGACAAGTCGGCTGGACTTCACTGACACAGGATGTCAGTGAAGTGGGCCTAGCGTCCCGTCCATGGCCTTCACCGAGAAACTCCTCACCGTGCCCCCGCCGATCGAGGTGGCGGGGCGGCGGATCAAGCGTTACCACGTCACCGCAGATCCGGCGGGCATCGCTCCCGAGGTGGCGAAGGCGGCGTACGCGATCCTGCCCGAGCTGCTGCCGGAGCCGGACGGGACGCCGTCGGCCACGTTCGTCGTCCTGCACCGGGGCGGTGACGACGGCGCCTACCTGAACGCCTACAGCTGGGTGTGGGACAACGTGCTGCACTTCCGGGGGGCGGCCGCGGGCCAGCCGGTGCTCGGCTGTCCGGACGACGACCCCGCCAACTTCGTCATCCCCGACCGGCCCTGGATCGGCTGCGTGTGGGAACTGCCGCCGATCCTGCACGAACGGGACGCGTGGGTGCGGCACATGCTCGCTCCCACCGCGCCCGACATCCCGGACCTCGATGCCTACCTGGCCGATTCCCTGCCCGCAGGAACCACTGGAGACCGCTCATGAGCAGCGCGCACGACTTCGACTTCTTCCACGGCGCGTGGGAGGTCCGGCACCGCCGGCGCACCGACTTCCTCGACCCCGACAGCGACTGGGAGGAGTTCTCGTCCACGAGCCGCTGTTGGCCGCTGTTCGACGGGGCCGCGAACATCGACGAGATCGACATGCCGCACCTGGGCGCCAAGGGACTGACGCTGCGCCTCTTCGACCACGAGAGCGGCCAGTGGTCGCTGAACTGGTCCTCCAGCAGCACCGGCCGCCTGTTTCCGCCGGTCGTGGGCAGTTTCGACGGCGACCGCGGCGAGTTCTACGGCGACGACACGCACGACGGCAAGGACGTACGGGCCCGGTTCGTCTGGTCGGGGGTGTCCGCCGTGTCCGCCCGCTGGGAGCAGGCCTTCTCACTGGACGGCGGGAAGAGCTGGCTGACCAACTGGGTCATGGACTTCACCCGTCCGGGAACGCATCGGGAACCGGTTTCCGGAACGCCTTCAGTGTGAAGGCGGGGTCCGGGCGGGGCCGGTCCTGGTCGGGCAGGGCCGCGAGGCGGGCGGCGAAACCGTCGGCCAGAGGGTGGCCGGGCGGCAGGGTGACGAACCAGCCGCGCCGCAGGTCGGCGATGGCCCGGCGCGGGCTGCGGCCCTGACCCCGGCCCCGGAAGCGGGCCTGCCCGGCCGGGACCAGCCCGCCTCCGACGGCGTACGACTCCACGAGCGCGGCGGCGTCGGAGGCCGGGCGGCGCGGGCGGGAGGCCAGCACGACATCGATGTCGCTGCCCACGTTGTGGGAGGCGCCCTTGTCGACCGTGGTGACGTACACCCCGCCGGGCCGCAGCACCCGGGCGCACTCGGCGACGATCCGCCGCGCGTCCGCGGGGTCCTCCACGAGGTGCAGCAGCCACACGCTGCTGACGGCGTCGAACTCCCCGTCCCGGAAGGGGAGTCGGCGGCCGTCGGCGAGGACGATCGCGCCCGGCAGCCGGGCGGCGGCGTGCCGGGCCATGCCGGGCGCCCGGTCCACGCCGGTCACCCGCAGCCCCTGCCGCCCGGCCGCGAGGTGCCGGGTGACGATGCCCGTGCCGCAGGCCACGTCCAGCAGGCTGCGCGCCCGAGCGGGCAGAAGGCCGAGGACGCCCTCCGCGGCGGCGGCCGCCCTGGGCTCTCCGCCGCGGAGGGCGTCGTAGCGTTCCGCTTCCTTGTCGTAGTCCAGCACGCGCGCTCCCCGTTCCCCCGCCGCCGTGTCCGTAACGCCCGGCCGTACGCCGGTCGTACCCCTGCCCGTCGCCGCGCCCTCAGTGCGCTCCGTGCCCGGGGGCCACGGCCTCCACCCGGCGGGCGAGCTCGACGTCGAGGTCGGTGACGGCGTCGCCCGCGCTGTGGGTGTTCACGGCGAGGGAGACGGTGTTGTAGCCAAGGGTGAGCTCGGAGTGGTGGTTGAGCTCCTCCTGGATCTGTGCGACGTGGATGACCAGGGCGGTCGCGGCGAAGTGGGAGTCGAGGCGGTAGGTGCGGGTGAGGCGGTCGCCGTCCGCGGACCAGCCGGGCAGCTCGGACAGCCGCTCCTCGATCTCCTTCTGCGACAGCGGTTCGACGGCCATGACCCGGCTCCCTTCCTGGGCGGCGCATACCCGTCCAGCGTGCCACAGGACGGCCGTGGCGGCCCTGGTCAGAGGGGTTCGTGCTGGTCAGCCAGGGATGCCCTGGACGACATCGCCGTCCCGGGTGCCCAGGATGTCGCCGCGGACCGAGCCGGTGGAGTCGCTGTCACCGGAGTGGTTCACGGACGGCAGCAGGGCGTCCCGGACGCGGGGCATGGCCTCGTCGTCGGGTACGAGCCCCGGACTCGGGCGCGGTGCACCGCCGCCGGCTCCGGGGTGGGCGTCCGCCGGTCGTTCAGCCGCTCGCTTCTCAACTACCTTCGTACGTATGACCATTGTCGCGACCGATACGAAGGCCTTCTCCGCCGCCCCCGCCGATCTTGGGGTCGGCCCGCTGTTGCGGGCCTGGCGGGAGCGGCGGCGGTTGAGTCAGCTGGAGCTGGCGCTGCGCGCCGACTCCTCGGCCAGGCACATCAGTTTCGTCGAGACGGGCCGCTCCCGGCCCAGCGAGGAGATGCTGCTGCGGCTCGCCGAGCACCTCGACGTGCCCGTCCGGGAGCGCAACGCGCTACTCCTGGCGGCCGGTTACGCCCCGCACTATCCGCAGACCCCGCTGGACGACCCGGCGCTGGACGCCCTCCGGGCGGGCCTGGACCGGCTGATCCAGGGCTACGAGCCGTACCCGGCCCTGGTGATGGACGCCCGGTACGACGTGGTGGCGGCCAACCGGGGCATCACGATGCTGCTGGACGGCGTACCGGAGTCGCTGCTCACGGCCCCGCTCAACGCGATGCGCCTCACCCTCCATCCGCAGGGCCTGGCGCCCCGCATCCGCAACCTGCGCGAGTGGCGCGGCCACCTGCTCGCACAGATGGAACGCCAGATCGCCCTGTACCGCTCGGCGCCGCTGCGGGAGCTGTACGAGGAGGTCGCCGCCTACCCGGTCGCGCAGAGCGGGCCGGCGGAGGAACCGGCGGAGCCCGTGCCGTACTTCGCGTTGCCGATGCGGATCGAGCACGAGGGGCGGATCCTGTCGTTCATCTCGTCGGTCTCCACCTTCAACACCCCGATGGACGTGACCGTCGCCGAGCTGGCCATCGAGACGTTCCTCCCGGCCGACCCCGCCACGGTCACCTACCTGCACTCGCTGATCAACTGATGCTCCACAAGCACCGGGCCGGAGGGCGGACGCGGGTGAACGTTCGGGTCCGTTTTGGTGTGACCGGCGTCGGAACGTGGCACACTGGCCCGCGTGCCTGGACACGTAGGGGAGACGTGGTGTGAGTGAGCGACGGCCCGCACCCACCGTGGGTCAGGTGGTACTGGGCAGGCGGCTGCAGGAACTGCGCGAGGCGGCCGGCCTCGGCCGCGAGGAGGCGGCCCGCGCCCTGCGCGTGGCGCCCGCGACCGTACGGCGCATGGAGATGGCCGACGTCGCGCTGAAGATCCCCTATGTGCAGGTGCTGCTGGAGACGTACGGCGTCCCCGAGGACGAGGCGGAGGCGTTCGTCTCGCTCACCGAGGAGGCGAACCGGCCCGGCTGGTGGCAGCGGTTCCACGACGTGCTGCCCGAGTGGTTCAGCCTGTACGTGAGCCTGGAGGGCGCGGCCCGGCTGATCCGCTCCTACGAGCCGCACTTCGTGCCCGGACTGCTGCAGACCGAGGACTACGCACGCGCCGTGCTGGAGGCCGGGACGGTCGGGCGCACCACCCCGGAGACGATCGAGCGGCATGTGTCGCTGCGCATGGCGCGCCAACAGCTGCTGGAGGGCGCCGACCCGCCTCATCTGTGGGTGGTGATGGACGAGACGGTGCTGCGCCGCCCGGTCAGCGTCGACGCGGCCGTGATGGCCGAACAGCTCGACAGGCTCGTGGAGTTCGTCGAGCGCGACCGGATCACCCTGCAGATCGCCGAGTTCGCGGCCGGTCCGCACCCGGGGACGTCCGCGCCGTTCTCGCTGTTCCGGTTCGCCGAGCCCGAGCTGCCCGACATGGTCGTCACCGAGTATCTGACCGGCGCGCTGTACCTCGACGACCGCAAGGAGGTCTCCGCGCATCTGGAGGTCCTCGACCACATGACGACGCACGCCGCGTCCGCGCCACGCACCAAGGAGATCCTGCGGGACGCCCGCGCAGGCCACTGAGTTCGGCCGTCCTCCTCCCACTCGCCAGGAGCAGACCGCATGACCGGATCCGAGGCAGAGCAGGCCGCCGTCCCCATCGACACCAGCCGGCCGCATCCGGCCCGGGTGTACGACTGGTGGCTGGGCGGCAAGGACAACTACCCGGTGGACGAGGAGCTGGCCCGCAGAATCCTCGCCGTGGACGGGACGGTGGTGCGCGGGGCGCGGGCCAACCGCCGGTTCATGCAGCGGGCCGTGCGGGTGGCCGCCGAGGCCGGGATGCGCCAGTTCCTGGACATCGGCACGGGCATCCCCACCGAGCCCAACCTGCACCAGGTGGCGCAGGGCGTGGCCCCGGAGTGCAAGGTGGTGTACGCGGACAACGACCCGATCGTGCTGCGGCACGCGGAGGCGCTGCTGCGCGGCTCGGCCGAGGGCGCCACCCGGTATGTGCACGCCGACGTCCGCGACCCCGAGGCGCTGCTGCACCGGGCCGCCGACACCCTGGACCTCACGCGGCCGGTCGCGCTGTCGCTGGTGGCGCTCACGCACTACCTGGGCGAGGACCCGGCCGGCGACGACGTGTACGGCCTGCTGAAGAGATACGTGGCCGCCCTCGCCCCGGGCAGTTGGCTGATCCTCTCCCAGGTCACACCCGATCTGAGCCCCGAGACCGTCGAAAGGGCCGCCGAGCAGTTCCGGCGCAGCGGCACCCCCTTCCACCCCCGTTCCCTCGCCGGGTTCTCCCGCTTCTTCGAGGGCCTGGAGCTGCTCGGCCCGGGCCTGATCCCGGTCTCCGGCTGGCGGCCGGAACCACCGGACGTGGCAGCCCAGGCGGAGGGCATCGTGCCGGTGTACGCGGGGGTCGCGCGCAAGAGATGAGCCGCTGTGGCTTCGCGGCCACTCGCTGCCCACCCGACGCGGCCGCCCCGCTCCGGTAGCATCGGTGACCGGGAGTCAGCGATTCTGCACGGGCGGGTGCTGCGGGGGCGGTCATGGTCAAGAAGTACGTCGTCTCACCGCAGGGCGGTCGTGGCGCCCACCCCGACATCGGGTCCGCGCTGCGCGCCGCGGCCGGGCGCGGTCGGGCCGCGCGGGTCGAGATCGCGCCCGGCCACTACCAGGAGCCGCTGCCCCTCGCCCTCCAGGGTGAGATCGAGTTGGTCGCGCTCGGTGAGCCCGGCTCCGTGGTGGTGAGCCGCCCCCGGGGCACCGTGCTCGAGGCCTTCGGACCGGCCGTCGTCCGCGGCCTCGTCCTCATCGGCCGGGACGCCGACGCCGGAGTCGTGGACTGCCGCACCGGATCCCTCACCCTCGACCGGACGGAGGTCCGGGCGCACAACGGGGTCTGCGCGCATGCGCGGCCGGGCACGTCCATGCTGCTGACGGACAGTCGGTTCCTGTTCGGACGAGCCGTGTTCGCCGGCTCCACCGGGCACGTCGAGCGGTGCAGGTTCGCCGACGCCGCCGACAACGCGATCGCGGTGATCGAGGGCGCCCGGGTCACCGTCCGGGGCACTCGGATCGACGGCAGCCGCATCCACGGCGTGCGCGTCAGCGACGCCTGGGCCCGGCTCACCGGGTGCGAGGTCACCGGCACCGAGAAGGCCGCCGTCATCGCGGACACCCGGGCCGAACTGATCGTCGAGGACTGCACGGTCGACGCCGTCCAGATGGCGGCCCTCGCGTTCATCGAACAGTCCCGCGGCACCGTGGTCGACACCCGCGTCACCGACGCCGAGAACGGGATCCTGGTGGCGAGCGGCGCCGACCCCTTCGTGCGCGGCTGTGTGTTCGCCGACTGCCGCGACACCGGCATCCACGTCCAGGAGTCGGGCCGGGGCACGTTCGAGCACTGCGAGATCCACGGCGCGGGAAACGTGGGCGTGCTGTCGACACGGGGCGGCGCCCCACGGGTGAGCGACTGCCGCATCTCGCGAGGCAACGTCGGCATCGCCGTCACCGACAAGGCCCGGGGCACCTTCACCCGCATCGGCGTCGAGGACCACACCAACCTGGCCCTGCGGGTCCGTGAGGAGTCCAAGGCGGTGTTCGAGCACATGCGGGTGGAACGCTGCCCGTTCGGCCTGGAGACCCGGGACAACGGCGGCACGACGGCCGAACTCACCGACACGACGTTCAGCGACTTCGACATGCTCGCCGTGGCCGTGCTCGGTCAGTCCCGCGTCACCCTCAGGAACGTCTCGGCGCACCGCGGGCTGCTGGGCTTCGGCGTCGGCGAGGAGGCGCAGCTGCATCTGCACGACTGCGAGGCCACGGCGGTGAGTTCGGGCGGCGCCATCGCGTACGGCACGTCCAGGCTCGTCGCGAGGAACCTCACCGTCACCGGCTCCGCGTCCTTCGGGATCGCCGGAAAGGACTCCGCGCTGCTGGACGTCGCCGACAGCCGGTTCGACGACTGCGCGTCCTTCGGGGCGAGCTTCGACGACGCGGCCGGCGGCCGGCTGGTGAACTGCTCCGTCACCGGCACGAAGGGCAAGGCCGTACGGGACAACGGCAGCGTCGAACTGGTCGCGCTGCGCACCTCCCTTCCGATCATGGACAAGAGCACACCGCCGGCCACGCCTCCCCCGTCGATCGTCCAGATCTTCAACGGGCCGGTCTTCCACGGCGATGTCCACGGCATCCAGGTGGCGTGGGGCAACACCAGCGTCGTCCAGCAGCAGACCAATCAGAGCGATCAGAGCGATCAGGACGGAGTCGACCGATGAGCGAGCCGCAGCAGGTGCACCACTACGACGGTCCGGTGTTCCACGGGAACGTCTCGGGTTCCCAGATCTCCTGGAACAACGAGACGGTCAATCAGAACCAGCAGCTCAACACCGCGGTCGCCCCCGGCTACGAGGCGCTGGCGACGCTGGTGGGCGACCTGCTCCGGCAGCTGCCCCGGGCCGGCCTCGGCGACCAGGAGCGCGAGGACGCCGAGAGCGCGGCCCAGGAGGTCCTCACGGAGATCACGGGCCCGCAGCCCCCCGAGCCGGGCAGGCTCCGCCGTGCCGTGACCCTGCTCAGGGGAGCCCTCGCGACCGGCCTCGCGGCCGGAACGGCGGCAGGGACGCAGGAGTGGGCCCAGTCGGCGATCCAGGGCCTGGCCGGCCTCGTCTGAGGGCAGCGCCGGGGAGGAGCGCCCTCGTCTCTAGGCCGCCCCGCCCCTGGTGTCGCGTTCGTCGTCGTCGACGATCTCCGCGTCGACGACCTGCTCGTCGTCCTGGGACGACGCGGACGGCGAGGTGCGCTCCCCGGCGGTGTCCCCGGCCGCCCCCTCGGCCGGCTGCTGCTGGGCCTGCGCGTACATGGCCTGGCCCATCCGCTGGCTGACCGAGGAGAGCCTGTCCACGCCCTCGCGCAGGGCGCCCGTGTCGGCGTCCCGCTCCAGCAGGGCCTTGAGGTCCGCGACCGCCGACTCCACCTCTCCCTTCGTCTCGGCGGGCACCCGCTCCTCGTTGTCCCGGAGGAACTTCTCAGTCTGGTAGACGAGTTGCTCGGCCTGGTTGCGGGTCTCGGCCGCCTCCCGGCGCCTGCGGTCCTCCTCCGCGTACTGCTCCGCGTCGCGCATCATGCGGTCGATGTCGTCCTTGGGGAGCGCCGAGCCGCCGGTCACGGTCATCTTCTGCTCGCGTCCGGTGGCCAGGTCCTTCGCGGAGACGTGCATGATCCCGTTGGCGTCGATGTCGAAGGCCACCTCGATCTGCGGCACCCCGCGCGGAGCCGGCGGCAGGCCCGTGAGGTCGAAGACGCCGAGCTTCTTGTTGTACGCGGCGATCTCCCGCTCGCCCTGGTAGACCTGGATGCCGACCGAGGGCTGGTTGTCGGCGGCCGTGGTGAAGATCTCCGAACGCCGGGTGGGGATCGTGGTGTTGCGTTCGATGAGCTTGGTCATGATGCCGCCCTTGGTCTCGATGCCCAGGGACAGCGGCGTGACGTCGAGGAGCAGGACGTCCTTGACGTCGCCGCGGATCACACCGGCCTGGAGGGCGGCGCCGACGGCCACCACCTCGTCGGGGTTCACGCCCTTGTGCGGGTCCTTGCCGGTCAACTCCCTTACCAGCTCGGTCACCGCGGGCATCCGGGTCGAGCCGCCGACGAGGATGACATGGTCGATCGCGGACAGCTTCACGCCCGCGTCCTTGACCGCCTGATGGAAGGGCTGCTTGCAGCGGTCGAGCAGGTCGGCGGTGAGCTCCTGGAACTGAGCGCGCGTCAGTTTCTCGTCGAGGTGGAGCGGCCCTTCGGCGGAGGCCGTGACATACGGGAGGTTGATCGTCGTCTCCGAGGAGGACGACAACTCGATCTTGGCCTTCTCGGCGCCCTCGCGCAGCCGTTGCAGCGCCATCCTGTCGTTGCCGAGGTCGATGCCGTGCTGCCCCTTGAACTTCTTCACCAGGTACTCGACGACCCGCTGGTCCCAGTCGTCGCCGCCGAGGTGGGTGTCGCCGTTGGTGGCCTTGACCTCGATGACGCCGTCGCCGATCTCCAGGAGCGACACGTCGAAGGTGCCGCCGCCGAGGTCGAAGACGAGGACCGTCTGCTCCTCGCCGCGGTCGAGGCCGTAGGCGAGGGCGGCGGCGGTCGGCTCGTTGATGATCCGCAGCACCTTGAGGCCCGCGATCTCCCCGGCCTCCTTGGTGGCCTGCCGCTGGGCGTCGTCGAAGTAGGCGGGCACGGTGATCACCGCGTCGGTGACGTCCTCTCCGAGGTAGGCCTCGGCGTCCCGCTTCAGCTTCTGCAGGACGCGCGCGGAGAGCTCCTGGGCGCGGTAGCGGGTGCCGTCGATGCTGTCGGCGGCCTCCCGCTCGGGGAAGCGCCAGTGCGCGTCGCCCATGTACCGCTTGACCGAGCGGGCGGTGCGGTCGACGTTGGTCACCGCCTGCCGCTTGGCGACCTCACCGACGAGCACCTCCCCGTTCTTGGCGAAGGCCACCACCGACGGCGTGGTCCGCGCACCCTCCGCGTTGGCGATGACGGTGGGCTCGCCGCCCTCCAGCACCGCCACCACCGAGTTCGTGGTCCCGAGATCGATTCCGACCGGACGTCCCATCGCTGTCCCCTTCCGCCCAGGGCTGCTCGCCCGGGGAGCAGAAAGCCACCCGTATCTCCAGGACAGGACCTGAAGCTGCGGCTGTCAATGGGACAGGTGCCCCGTCGGCAGCGTCCGATGCGGCTCCCGGCGCAGCTCCACGGCCCGCCGCGGCCGGTCCGTGACCAGCACGTCCACCCGGGTGTCGGCCAAAAACGTTCGCAGCCCGGGGTCGTCGTTGACCGTCCACACCATGGTGAACAGGCGGTGCCGGGCCGCCCTGCGCAGCACTGTTGCGCGGGCGAGGCGCTGGTGCACGGCCACCCCGTACGCCCCGCAGGCCCGCAGCCGCCGCATCGGGAACAGCTCGCTCGCCCGGGTGCCCACGAGGCGTGCCGCCCCCACCTCCTTGCGGTCGCGTCCCAGCGACAGGGCCGTGCGCACGCCCGGGAAGGCCTGGGTGATCGCGGCGACGGAAACGTCCTCCAGGGAGGTGGCCACGAAGCCGTCCCGGCCGAGCAGGGCGACCGCCCGGTCGACGAGCTCCCGCTCGTAACCGGTTTCTTTCAGATCCAGGTGGGCGACGAGTTTCCCGGCGACCAGGGCCATCACGTCCTCGACGACGGGAACGGTGTTTCCGACGCGTCCGCACAGCTCGGCGTAGGTGATCCGGGCGAGCGGCGGTCCGCCGTGGCCGACCCGGGCGTCGTGGTGGACGACGTAGACGCCGTCGGCGGTCCGCCGGACGTCGAACTCGACGTACTCCGCCCCGGAGGCGAGCGCGTCCTCGTACGCCTCCCGGGTGGCGGCCTCGAAGCGCTCGGAGCCGCCGCGGTGGGCGGAGACGGCGGGGCGCGGTGGCACGGTGCTCAGCTCCCGGACGGCGGACGGGGTGCGGGGACGACGGCCGGAGGGCGGAGCGGGGCGTCGCCGGGGTCTCTGAGGAGCGTACGGCAGCGGCGGCCGGCGCGCCGCAGTCGGCCGTTTCCGGCACCGCCGAGCTCCGGCGCACGGAACGACAAAGGCGCAGGGGCCCGGGGTGCAGGGGTGTCGGGGTGGTGGCTGCGCCCCGGGCCGTGGTGCGGGTGGGTCAGGTGAGCTTGGCGGACAGGGTGATCGGGACGGCCTTGAGGGCCTGGCTGACCGGGCAGTTGACCTTGGCCTGCTCGGCCGCGGCGACGAAGCCCTCCTCGTCGAGGCCGGGCACCGTGCCTTCGACGCTCAGGTGGATGCCGGTGATGCCCTCACCCGGCTGGAAGGTGACGTCGGCCGAGGCGACGAGCTTCGTGGCGGGGGTGCCGGCGCCGGCGAGGGCGTGCGAGAAGGCCATGGAGAAGCAGCTGGAGTGGGCGGCCGCGATCAGCTCCTCGGGGCTGGTCTTTCCGTTCGCCTCCTGGGAACGGGAGGCCCACGTCACGGGCTGCGGGTCGATGGCGCCGGAGGAGTCGAAGGACACGACACCGTTGCCCTCGAGCAGGTTGCCTTCCCAGACGGTGTGTGCGGAGCGCGTGGTGGCCACGTTTCTTCCTTTCGCGTGGAGGCTGACGGGCGGACCCGTTTCCGGGTCCCCGGCCCCCATCCGATCACACTCCGCCTCACCGCACCCGGAACACCGGCCCCTGCGCGGTGAACGGCAGGTGACGGCCCTGCGGGATCAGGTAGGCGTGTTCGCGCCGCACCCGCAGGGTTTCGCACCAGCCGTCGGTGATGACGAGGAGGGGCGCGCCGGGCGGGAAGTCGTCGGCCCGGTGCAGCAGGTCGATGCCGGGCTGCAGGACCGTACCGCCGCGTCCGTGCACGCGGACCCGGCCGGCGATCTCGGTGACCGGCACGTAGCCCGCGTCGTGCGGGGCCGCGTCGCAGAACACGACCCGGGCGGCCGGGACGTCACGGGCCTCGGCGTACGAGGCGATCGCGCCGAGCGCGTTGCCGAGGAGGGTGCGGTCCATGGAGCCGGAGGTGTCCAGGACGACGCCGAAGGTTGGGGGTCCCCCCGCGTGAGCGAAGCCGAACGTGGGGGAGGGCGATCTCCCGGGCGGGAACCAGCGGCCGACGCGCGGGATGTCGGGGGTGGAGGCCTGACGGCGCGCGGGACGGGCGTACGTCCGCAGCAGCTCGGGGCGTGGCACGAACTCGTCGAACCAGCACGCCAGTTGGGCGTCCCAGGGCAGCGGCGGATGACTGAGGGCGCGGATATCCTCCACCAACCCGCCGGGCAGGAAGCCGCGTTCCTGCCGCTGGTGCAGGTCGAGGCCCTGGGCGAGGCCGCGGCGGTAGAAGCCGTCGAGGTCGACATAGTCGCCGGGCGGACCGAGCGGAGCGCCGAGGATGTCGCCGAGGCCCTTGCCGCGCAGGGTGGCCAGGCGCCGCATCCGGCGCAGGTCCACGGTGATGCGGTCGTAGACCTCGCCGGCGGACAGACCCGCCAACTCCGCTTCGTACAGCAGCCCTTCGGGCATGACGCCGACCTGCATCTCGCGCAGCCAGCCGTTGATGACGTAGTCGCAGGCGACGTTGAAGAGGTAGGGGTCGCGGGTGCCGCAGCGGTCGCCGTGGCGCAGGGCGGCGTGCAGCATCTCGTGGGCGAGGACGAACCGCCACTGTTCGTCGTCGAACGTGCGCAGCGGGTTGATGTAGATCTCCCCGGCTTCCGCGTTCACGGCGGCCGGGCGAGCGCGTTGTCCGTGGCCCGGTTCCCGGCGCCGATGTCGATCGAGCCCTTCGGCAGCTCGTAGTTGCCGATCCGGCGGTCGAGAATCAGCGAGTAGAACGCTTTCTGCACATCGGGCGTGGCCGCGTTCAGCTCGTCCAGGAACAGGCAGTACCGCTCGTCGCGGGCGATGGCCTCCGGCGGGCAGAACACCGACCGCCCGTCGCGGATCTGGGGGACGCCGATGAGGTCCTCGGGCGCGAGCTGCGTACCGAGCAGACTCACGCTCCCCCACTGCCTCAAGGGCGTGGGGGGACCCCCACCAGCCCGAGGGACTCGGCGAACTCCCTGACCAGGGAGGACTTTCCGAGGCCGGGGGCGCCCCAGAGGAACACCGGCCGCACCACGGCGAGACCGAGGAGCAGTTCGGGGACATGGGAAGGCGTGACGGTGACGGCAGCCTGCGAGGCAAAGGCTCCTCGGGGGATGCGGAAGGGGCGCGAGTGCGCGGGATCCGGAGACGACCGGCTCGGTACCGCCAGTGTGTGCGTACGGCTCCCCGGGCGCAGCCGATTTTCAGGCGGCGTGCTCCTCCGGGGCCGTTTCCAGTGGCACCTGGGGGCCGTTCGACTCGCGCAGCCAGCGGCGCAGGACGCGGTGGATGTGCTCCGCGCCGGTCAGCTGCTCGTCGTCCTCGACGGGTGCGGACAGGGCGAGCGGGGACAGCAGGAACGGTCTGGCCTGGGCGCCGCCGAGGCCGCCGTGGGAGCCGATCTGCTCCTCGAAGGCGAGGACCTCGCCGTCGGCCGGCTCGTGGAAGGAGTTGACCATGATGTCGGCGGTGTGCGGGAAGGAGTGGGTGCGGCGTACGGCGTCGGCCGCGCCGGGCCCGAAGGCGGCCAACGGGCCCGGGTCGCCGTCGAGTCGGTCGAGGGGGATCTCCGCGCCGTACGCGCCGAGGACGACCCCGCCGTGCTCCTCGCTGCGCACCAGCAGGAAGCCGATGCCGGGGTGGTTGGCGAGGGTGGTCAGCAGGGCGGGGTGGCGGGCGTCGATCTCCTCCTTGCTCATCCGGTGCGGCACGTCCGGGAAGGAGATCAGGCCCAGGTTCCCCGAGGCCAGCACGATCGGCTCCGAGCCGCGGCCGGAGGGGCGGTGGCGTTCGCCGCCCTCCTCGACGGGCCGGCGCAGCGCCGCGCGGACGGCCGCGCGGGCCTCGGCGCCGCTGTGGGTGCGTTCCGCCCTGCGCGGCACGGGCAGCCCGCAGCCCGCCCGTACCAGGTCGCCGAGGGTGAGGCCGTAGCGGGCGCGGAACGTTTCGCCGGGGCTCTGGCCGTGGTCGGACAGGACGACGATCCGGTAGGGGCGGGGCGCGTGCTCGGCGACGTTCTCGATCAGCGCGAGCGCCCGGTCGAGGCGGCCGAGGACCTGCTCGGTGTCCCGGCCGAGCGGCCCGGAGTGGTGGGCGACCTCGTCATAGGCCACCAGGTCGGCGTAGACGGCGGTGCGGCCGGCGAGCATGTCGCCCATCACGGCGGCCACCACCACGTCCCGTTCGACGACGGTCGCGAAGGCGCGGACGAACGGATAGAGGCCACCGCGGCCGACCCGGGGCCGTTCTCCCCGCAGCCGGGCGCGGGTGGACTGGGCGATCTCCCGGACGACCTCGGCGACGAACGACAGGGCGGTGCGCACGGCGTTGGCCGGGTCGGAGAAGTAGGCGAAGTAACCGGACCGCGAGCGGGTCTCCCGGCTGCGCCGGCGGGCGGCTATGGACAGCACGAGGGCCTGTTCGTCGGCGCCGCCGCTGAAGAGGTTGCCGCGGCTGGCGCCGTCGGCGGACAGCAGTCCGCCGTCCCCGGTGTGTTCGACGGCGCGGCGCTGGAGTTCGGCGGCGCTGGTGGGACGGTTGCAGACCATCACCTCCCCGCTGTCCTTCTCGTACCAGCGGAAGGCGGGCACGTCGTGGTTGCTGCCGTGCAGGATGCCGAGCTGGCTGGCTCCGGTCTGGCTGGACCAGTCGGTGTGCCAGGGGGTGAGGCGATGGGTGGGACGGTGTGCCGCGTCCTGGGCGTGGCCCTGCCGCGGCGGGCCGCCCAGCCATCTCGCGACCGTCGGCATCAGCCCCTTCCCCACGGCCGTGACCAGCACGTCGTGGCCCACGCCGTCGAGCTGGAGGAAGACGGTGCCGGGGGTGGCGGGGCAGGCGGGGCCGCCTCTTCGGCGGCGGTCGGCCAGGCGGTAGAGGCGGCGCCGGTAGGCGTCGTCGTCGCGCACGGCCAGGGCGCCGCCCGTCGCGGAGGCGACGGCGGACATCACGGCGGCCACGATGACGGCGGTCTCGGGGGCCGCCTCGCTCTGCCCGGAGGGGTTCAGCCGCAGGGCGAGCAGCAGCAGCGAGCCGTTGAGGAAGAACACCAGCAGGCCCAGGACGAGCGCCGGGACGAGCAGGAGGAGGCGCACCAGCAGCGGCCAGACCAGCGCCGACAGCACACCGAACACGCCGGCGCCGACGGCCGCGGTCATGGCGATGGTGGTGGCGCTGTCGCCGTCGGCGGACTGCAGCCGAAAGTCCGGCAGGATCCCCGCGAGCACCAGCATCGTGAGCGTGGAGACTCCCCACACCGCGACGCTCCGCCCTGCCTGGCTGACGGCGCGCCGCCACCGCAACCCACCCACGCCCACGCCCCGTACACCTCGCGTTCCGGCCCCGACGCCCGCGGGGGCCGCCCTCCACCTTGTCACATCGCGGTGACAGGCACCCCTGTGAGCACTGGTGCCGTCGCGGCCGGCGGCCTACCGCCCGTCGTAGCCGGCCGTCGGCATCGACAGCCGGCGGTGCACCCGGGCCTTCATCTGGGCGTCGTAGGCGGGCTCGGCGCTGCCGACCGTCTCCACGCGCACCCCGCGCCGGGCGCATTCCTCGGAGAACTCCTCCACGGACGACAGCGCGCTCTCCAGCACCCGGCGGCTCGGCGCGACGAACAGGTCGACACCGGGCCGGACCCCGTCCCACAGCACGCAGTGGTCGGCGCGCAGCCCGCGCACCAGCAGCTCGCGGCCGACGACGTATCCGCGTTCCGCGGCCCACCGCGCGCACATCGCGTGCTGGCTGCGGGAGTCCACCAGGAAGGGATCGTCGTCCAGTTCCTCCAGCGGCGTCAGACTCGCGATCGCCGTGACCCGCATCGGTCCCATGGCGTCCCCCTCACCTCCGGGTTTCGCCGCCGACCCTACTCCTGCCCGTAGGCTTCGGGGGAGTCGCGCGAAGGAGGCAAAGAGGTGCCGGTGGAGATCACCTGGTGGGGTCACGCCACCTGCACGATCGAGGATTCGGACGTGCGTGTGCTCACCGATCCCCTGTTCGCCCGCCGTCTGGCACATCTGCGTCGCCGCCGGGGCGCGCTGCCACCGCCCGGCGCCCGGCGCGCGGACGTGGTGCTCGTCTCCCACCTGCACGCCGACCATCTGCATCTGCCCTCGCTGGCGCGCCTCGCGCCGGGCACGCGCCTGCTGGTGCCCCAGGGTGCGCCGCGCGCCGTCCCGGGGCTGCGGCGCCTGCGCCACCTGCGGCTGAGCGAGATGGCGCCGGGCGACGAGAGAACCGTCGGCCCGGTACGGATACGGGCCGTGCCCGCGCGCCACGACGGGCGGCGGCTGCCGGTCGGCCGGCACCACTCCCCCGCGCTCGGGTACGTCGTCGAGGGTGAGGCCCGGACCTACTTCGCCGGGGACACCGGCCTGTTCGAGAACATGGCCGAGGAAGTCGGGCCGGTCGACGTGGCGTTGCTGCCGGTGGGCGGCTGGGGGCCGTATCTCGGCGAGGGGCATCTGGACGCGGGGCGCGCGGCGGAGGCGCTGGCCCGGCTGGCGCCGCGCAGCGCGGTGCCGGTGCACTACGGCACGTACTGGCCGATCGGCATGGACGCCGTGCGCCCCCATGAATTCCATGCGCCCGGCGAGGAGTTCGTGCGGCTCGCGGCGGAGCGTGCGCCGGCGGTGGTCGTGCACCGGCTCGGGCACGGGGAGAGCGTGCGCGTGGAGGTCGCACGGTGAGGTGGTGGCTCGCCGCCGCGGCCGTGACGTCCGTGCCGGCGTCGCCCGCGCAGCAGGCCCTCGGCTATCCATCGCTGTTTCTGCTGGTGCTGATCGGAGCGCTGGTGCCGGTGGTGCCGACGGGGGCGCTGGTGAGTTCGGCTGCGGTGGTCGCCTTTCATCAGACGGCGCCCTTCGCGCTGGCCCTGGTGTTCGTGACGGCGTCCCTGGCGGCGTTCTGCGGGGACGCGGCGCTGTACTGGCTGGGGCGGCGCGGGATGCGGTCGAAGAACGGCTCGCGCTGGCTGGAGGCGATCCGCTCGCGGGCTCCGGAGGAGCGGCTGGTGCAGGCGCAGGAGAAGCTCGCCGACCACGGCACGGCGGTGCTGGTCCTGTCCCGGCTGGTGCCGGCGGGCCGTATCCCGGTGATGCTGGCCTGTCTGATGGCGAAGTGGCCGCTGCGCCGCTTCGTCCGGGGCAACCTCCCGGCGTGTCTGGCCTGGGCGGTGACCTACCAGCTGATCGGGATCCTCGGCGGCTCGCTGTTCGCCGAGCCCTGGGAGGGCGTGGTCGCCGCGGTCGCGCTGACCTTGGTGGTCGGCGCGGCCCCGAGCGTGTGGCGCCGGGTCAGGGGAACCCGGACCGCCTAAGGCGTGCTGCGCAACACCCGGGAGCCTCCCACCGGCAGGTCCCACAGGTTTTCCCGTTCCAGCCCGGCCTTCTCCCAGGCCGCACGCACGCGCGTGAGGGGTTCCAGAACGGGCTCGGCGGAGAGCACGAAGGTGGCCCAGTGCATCGGGGCCATGCGCCGCGCGCCGAGGTCGAGGGCGGCGCGGACCGCCTCCTCCGGGTCGCAGTGGACGTCGCTGAGCCACCAGCGGGGGTCGTAGGCGCCGATGGGCAGCAGGGCGAGGTCGATGCCGGGACAGCGCTGTCCGATACGGGAGAACCAGTGGCCGTAGCCGGTGTCCCCGGCGAAGTACAGACGCCGGCCGTCGGGGGCGGTGAGCACCCAGCCGCCCCAGAGGGAACGGCAGGTGTCGGTGAGGCTGCGCTTGGACCAGTGGTGCGAGGGCACGAAGTCGAAGCGGACGCCGGACAGTTCGGCCGCCTCCCACCAGTCCAGTTCGGTGACGCGGGTGAACCGGCGGCGCAGGAACCAGCGGCCGAGCCCGGCCGGCGCGAACACCGGTGTGTCGCGCGGGAGCCGGCGCAGCGTGGGGGCGTCCAGGTGGTCGTAGTGGTTGTGGCTGATGACGACGGCGTCGACGGGCGGCAGCGCCTCCCAGGGCACGCCGACGGGGGTGATGCGGGCCGGGGTGCCGATGATGCGGCGGGACCAGACCGGGTCGGTCAGGATCGTCAGGCCGCCCATGCTCACCACCCAACTGGCGTGTCCGGCCCAGGCGACGGCGATCGTGTCGGCGTCCACGCGGGGCAGCGGGGCGGGCTCGAAGGGGAGCCGGGGGATGTCGGCGAGGCCCTCCTTGCCGGGCCGTACGGAGCCCTCGCGGGCGAACCGGGCGAGGGCCTTGAGGCCGGGCAGCGGCGAGGTCAGCCGGTGGTGGAAGGTCCGCGGCCACACCCGCCGCTCCCCCAGCGGGCGGGGTGGGGAGAGCGGCGGGACGGGGGGTGCGAGCGGGGGCGGGGGGGCCGGGGCGTCGGCGTCCTTGGTGGTCACCGTGCCGGTGGTGGTCGACTCGGACTGCTGCGTCATCGAGGAGGCTCCCATCGCTGAGCGTCGTCACGGAGATCGTCGAAGACCGACCTCAGATGCATCAACGCGCGTTGCACGTGTGGCAGTTCCAACGGGGTGGGCGAGGTGAGGCATTGCGTGCGCTGCGCGTGCGTGCCGTCCAGCAGCATGCCCGTGGACAGCCGGACGCGCAGCGCCCCCAGGTCGTCGCCGAAACGGTGGCCGCCCGGTGCGGGCATGCCGAGCCGGGTGGAGAGGAAGTCCTCCAATTCCTGTGCGTCGCCCACGCCGTGCGCGGCGAGCGCGTCGCGCAACGGGCCGAGGTCGACGTACAGGTGACGGCCGGCTTGCGGCGGCCGGACCAGGGCGCCGGCCGCGACCACGGTGGCGTGCGCGGCGGCGGCCACGCGTGCGTGCAGGCGTACGGCCGCGGCCACGCGCGCGGTGACCGGGGCGGGCTCGGTCAGGGCGTACGCGGCCGCGGCGGCGACCGGTGCGGCCACGCGCGCGTCGAGGGCGGTGAGGACGTCGAGCACACGCGCGTGCAGGTCGTCGCCGGCGGCCGAGGCGGGGAACCGGGCGACGGCCGCGGGCCAGCCGGTGGGCAGCAGCGCGCCGGCGAGGTCGCTGACGACGGTGACCCGCTCGGGCAGCATCTCTGCGGGGCTGACCGGCACCGTGTCGTGCGGGGCGTGCAGCGTGTCGCGCCAGGTCTCGTCGCTGACCAGGTGCAGCCCCTCGGCCGCGGCGGCCTCCACCGCCTCGTGCAGCACCTCGGGCGGCGCGACGGTGGCGGTGGGGTCGTCGGCGACGGACAGCACCAGCAGCCGGGGGTCCCCGCCCTCGGCGCGTACCCGGTGCACGGTCTCCAGCAGGGCGTACGGGTCGGGGACGCCCCCGCACTCGGCGGGCGTCGCCACGTGGAAGACGGGCCGGCCCAGCAGCCGCGCGTACGGCGCCCACCAGGCCGTGCAGGGCCGGGGCACCAGGACGTCGCCACCGACCGCGGCGGTCAGTGCGAGCAGCAGGGCGGGGGCGCCGGGTCCGGCGACGCCCCGCCCCGGTTCGACGGGGGCGCCGCGCCGGGCCCAGTAGCCGCGGGCGGCGTCGAGGAGGGCGGGGCCGCCGCCGATCGGCTCGCTGTCGGCGCGGCCGGCGGCGTCGGCGAGCACCGCGGCGAGTTCGGGCAGTACCGGCAGGCCGTCCGGGGGGAGCGGCGGGCCGTAGCGGACGGGTCCGTGGTCCTCCGGTGCCGTCCGCCGCATGGGGTCCTCCGCGCAGTCCGTCCCTGGTGCCGTCCCGGGCGGCGTCCCTGGTGCCCTGTGCCGTTCCCGGCCGCCGGACGTCGTGGGCCGGGAGGTGCGTGGGGTGCGGGACGTCTCGTACGGGGCTCGGCGGTCGTGCGGGGCCGGGCGCTCGTACGAGGCAGCTCGTGCCCCAGTGCTCTGAGTACCCACTGGGCCCGGTGCCCATGGCTGCCCCCGCGCGTTGCGCCGGTCACAGCGCGGGCGGGCCGGCTCTGCGGCGGGGTCAGGCGTCCCCCGCGGGGTGCCGGCCGCGCAGCCGGTGCACGGCGGCGCCGAGCGCGCCGACGATCAGCAGGCCACCGGCGGCGAGCGCGGGGACGGAGTCGGTGAAGGCGCCTCCCCCGCCGGCCTGGACGCCGTGTTCGACGGTCGCGGGCGGGCAGCCGTTCTCGTGGGACCCGGTGGCGCGCGGCTGGGGCTCCGGCTCGGGCCGGGCGCACGGCGGGGTGGTGCGGCAGGCGTCGGTGCGGGTCGGGGAGACGCCCTGCGGCTGTGCACACGGCCGGCTCGTGGCGCAGGACGCCCCGGGCTCCGTGGTGCACGGCTGTGTCTGTGGCTGGGTCTCGTGCGTCTCGCCGCGCGCGACGTCCAGGGTCGCGCGCCACGGCTTGCCCGGTGCGCCGGGCGCGGCCGGGCAGGTGCCGTCGACGGTCCAGGGGGCGTCCGGTCCGGCCGCCCCCGGACTCACCTCGAGATCGGCGGCGGGGGCGATCCGGGCGGTGCCCCGGTAGGCGGGCCCGGCCGGAGCGTCGTCGTCGCCGGGGACCTTGCTCAGCCTGACGGTGCCGTCGGCGAAGGCCTTCGAGGTGGCGTCGAGGCTCTCGGGCGCGGCGGCGGTGAGGGGGCCGCAGGTGACGGACACGGTGACGCTGCCGCCCGGGGCGACATTGCCCGGGCTGACCTCCACCGCCGGGTCCGCAGCCGCGGCCGCGGCCGGAGCGACGGCGACCAGGGCGGTGCCGACCACCGCGAGGGCGGAGAGGAAGTGGGCGGTGCGACCCATGGAACGGCTCCTTCGGCCGACGGCTGCGGGGTGGGGCGTTGCCGCCCCACAGCCATCACAGCCCGAGGGCACCCGGGGCGCGCGCGGCCGGACGCCATTGGCGGGACGCGAGCCCCCAACCGGGTGACCTCACCGGCCCGGGCACTCCAGGGGCTCCCGTCACGCGGCGTCGTGCAGGACCTGTTCGCGCAACCGGTGACAACACCGGTTGATCAGCCGGGACACATGCATCTGCGAGATCCCCAACTGCTCGGCGATCCGGCTCTGCGTCATGTCGCCGAAGAACCTCATGTACAAGATCGCCCGCTCCCGCTCGGGCAGCGCGGCGAGCCGCAGCCGGACCGACTCCCGGTCGACGACCGTGTCCAGCGCCGGGTCCGCCGCGCCGAGCGCGTCGCTCAGCGAGTAGCCGTGCTCGCTGCCGGGCAGCTCCGCGTCCAGCGACAGCGTGCTGAAGCTCTCCAGCGCCTCCAGCCCGGTCCGGACGTCCTCCTCGCTCAGCTGCGCGTGCTCGGCGAGCTCGGTGACGGTGGGACGGCGCCCGGAAATCGTCTGGGACAGATCCTGGCCGGCGAAGCGCACACGGTTGCGCAGGTCCTGCACCCGGCGCGGCACGTGCAGGGTCCACATGTGGTCACGGAAGTGCCGCTTGATCTCGCCGGTGACGGTGGGCACGGCGTAACTCTCGAAAGCGTTCCCACGCTCGGGGTCGTACCGGTCGACGGCCTTGACCAGGCCGAGGGCGGCGACCTGGCGCAGGTCCTCGAAGCTCTCACCGCGGCTGCGGAAGCGTCCGGCCAGGCGGTCGGCCATGGGCAGCCAGGCCTCGACGATCTCCCCGCGGAGTGCGTCGCGCCGGGGTCCCGGGGGCAGGGCGGCGAGCCTGCGGAAGGCGTCGGCAGTGTCGGGGGCGTCGTCGTGCGGGTGGTGCTTCGCGTTCGCTCGGTTCGGCATGGGACGTAGCAACTCCCTTGCGAGTGCTCTGAGTTGGCCGGTAACCGTGGAAGCGCGGCAACAGCCCGACCGGGCCTGCCGGGGCCTGCGAAGTCGCGGCCTCCCACGGACGTGCCTCCGGTCCGAAGCACTGTGGCTGCGCCTGCCCCCGCCCCTCGCCCCCAAACACCCGCCCAGGTTTCCCGACGCCCGCCGGGGTCACTCGTAGCGGATCGGTCGTCGCGGGTCGGTCGTCGCGGGTCACGGCCCCGCTCACCCCTGCCCTACGACTCCCCGCTGCCCTACGACTCCCCGCTGCCCTTCGAGCCTCCCCGCTGCCCTTCGAGCCTCCCCGCTGCCCTTCGAGCAGCTGGAGGCCACGGCCGCGTCGATCCTCAGGGGAGACGCCGACCGCGGCTCCATGATCCGGCAGGGCTTCAAGGCGAAGGCGCAGGACTTTCTGCCGGGGCGGGAGACCAGGTAGTCGGCCGGAGCACGGCAACTCTCACCTCTCCTGCGCCCCGAGCCCGTGTCGGCTCCCCGTCCTCGGGTACGCGGGGTCCACCGGCGAAGATCTGGAGGGAGCGACAGACATGCAGCGAGGCAGTGACCGGCTGAGCGTGCACCGGGACGACGAGATGAAGCACGAACTGCAGGGCCTGCTGAGGTCCGGACATCCCACACGGACCGAGGAGTGGCACGACCCGGAGCCGTCCGCCGAGGACGACCCCGAGGTCTGGGGCGGACCGGTGGTGCCGGGGAACTCCCGGGCGTCGCTGGCGACGGTACGGCTGGAGCTCGCCCGGATCCTGGGCCGCAGCTCCTTCCCGGCGGGGCCGGGCGCGCTGGCCGTGGGTCTGCGCCGCAAGAACGCGCCCGACGCGCTAGTGGAGGCGGTGCGGCGGCTGCCGCACCGGGACCGCTACGTCAATGTTCAGGAGCTGGCAGAAGCACTGGTCGGGGGCGGCGGCTGATGGGTGGTCCGGACCGGCCCGCCGGAGTCGCCGCCACGGGCTCCGCCGTGGACGTCGGCGAGGCGACCACCCGCTATCTGCTGTACGGCCTGCTGCCGAGCTGGTTCGTGCCCGGTCTCGCCGACTGGGCGATGCACCGGCGCACCCGGATCGAGGACACGGCGGGCACCAGGGAATCACTCATCCACTCGCTCATGATGGCCGAGGTCGGCGTCCCCATCGCGTTCACGCTGCGTTACGAGGTCAACCCGCTGCTGCTGTCCGTGCAGCTGGCGGGCGCCGCCGCGCACGAGGCGACCGCGCTGTGGGACGTGCGGACCGCCGTGCACAGCGCACGCGAGGTCAAGCCCGTCGAGCAGCACATCCACAGCTTTCTGGAGGCGCTGCCGTTCGGAGCGCTGTCCGCCCTGGTGTGCCTGCACGCCGACCAGGTGAAGTGCCTGCTGCGGGGCGGCAGGGGCGATGCGCACGCGTGGCGGCTGGTGCCGCGCAGGCGCCCGCTCTCGCCCGGCTATCTCGCGGGCATCGCCGCGGCGGTCGGCACCTGCGTAGCCCTGCCGTACGGCGAGGAGCTGCTGCGCTGCGTGCGCGCGGCCCAGGCCAGGAAACACGCGGCCCGGACGGAGAAAAACGCGGGCGCGGCGAAGAAACAACGGCAACAGCGTGCCGGGGCCGACTCGGCCCACCGGCAGGCCGTGTGACGACCGCGAAAGACACAGAAAGGACGTTGAACCCTCATGCGCATCGCGTTTCTGACGGCGCCCGAAGGCGTCGAGCAGGTTGAGCTCACCGAGCCCTGGCAGGCGGCGGTGGACGCGGGCCACGAACCCGTCCTGGTGTCGACCGAATCCGGCGAGATCCAGGCGTTCCATCATCTCGACAAGGCCGACACGTTCATGGTGGACGAGGTGGTCGGCGAGGTGCCCGCGGAGTCGTTCGGCGGGCTGGTCCTGCCGGGCGGCGTCGCGAACCCCGATTTCCTGCGCACCGACGACCGGGCCGTGGCGTTCGTCAAGGAGTTCTTCGAGCAGGGCCGCCCGGTCGCCGCGATCTGCCACGCCCCGTGGACCCTCGTCGAGGCGGACGTCGTACGGGGCCGGGTGCTGACCTCGTGGCCGAGCCTGCGAACGGACATCCGCAACGCCGGCGGCTCTTGGGTCGACGAGCAGGTGAACATCTGCGACCACGGCCCGAACAAGCTCGTCACCAGCCGCAAGCCGGATGATCTGAAGGCGTTCTGCGAGGCGTATCTGGACGTGTTCGCCAAGGAGGCGAGCTGATGGACGCCACCCCGTTCCCGGACGACGACGACCGCAAGCAGGAGCAGCGGAAGGCGTTCCGGGCCGAGGACCCGGCCGGCGGGCCCCTCACCACCGACCAGGGCGTGGCGGTCGACCACACCGACGACTCGCTCGCCGCGGGTGAGCGTGGTCCGACCCTGATGGAGGACTTCCACTTCCGGGAGAAGATCACTCGCTTCGACCACGAGCGGATCCCGGAGAGGGTGGTGCACGCCCGGGGCGCGGGCGCGTACGGCTACTTCGAACCGTACGAGTCCTGCGCGGAGTTCACCCGCGCCGCCTTCCTCCAGGACCCGGCGGTCCGCACGCCCGTCTTCGTGCGGTTCTCCACCGTGCAGGGGCCGAGGGGCTCCGCGGACACCGTGCGGGACGTGCGCGGCTTCGCGACCAAGTTCTATACGTCGGAAGGCAATTACGACCTGGTGGGGAACAACTTCCCGGTCTTCTTCATCCAGGACGGCATCAAGTTTCCCGACTTCGTGCACGCGGTGAAGCCGGAACCGCACAACGACATCCCCACCGGCGCCTCCGCCCACGACAGCCTGTGGGACTTCGTCTCGCTCCAGCCGGAGACCCTGCACGCCATCATGTGGCTGATGTCGGACCGGGCGATCCCGCGCAGCTACCGCATGATGCAGGGATTCGGCGTGCACACCTTCCGGTTCGTGGCCGCCGACGGGCGCGGCACGTTCGTGAAGTTCCACTGGAGGCCGAAGCTGGGCGTGCACTCGCTGGTGTGGGACGAGGCCCAGGAGTGCCAGGGCCGCGACCCGGACTTCAACCGGCGCGACCTGTGGGACGCGATCGAGGCGGGCGAGTACCCGGAGTGGGAGCTGGGTGTCCAACTGGTGCCCGAGGAGGACGAGTTCGCGTTCGACTTCGATCTGCTCGACGCCACGAAAGTCATCCCGGAGGAGCAGGTGCCACTCCGGCCGATCGGCCGGATGGTGCTGAACCGCAACCCGGAGAATTTCTTCGCCGAGACCGAGCAGGTCGCCTTCCACACGGCGAACGTGGTGCCGGGCATCGACTTCACCAACGACCCGCTGCTCCAGGCCCGCAACTTCTCCTACCTGGACACCCAGTTGATCCGGCTGGGCGGCCCCAACTTCAGCCGTCTTCCGGTGAACCGGCCCCTGGCGCCGGTCCGCAACAACCAGCGTGACGGCTACCACCAGAGCACGGTCCACCGCGGCACGAACTACTTCCCGAACTCCCTCGGCGGCGGCTGCCCGGCGCACGCGGGCGTCGACGGAGAGGCGTTCACGCACTACACGGAGCGGGTCGGCGGCGCCAAGATCCGCCGGCGCAGCCCGAGTTTCCAGGACCACTACAGCCAGCCGGCCCTCTTCCTCCACAGCATGACGGACTGGGAGAGGCAGCACATCGCGCAGGCGTTCCGGTTCGAGCTGGGCAAGGTCGACGCGCGGACGGTGCGCACCCGTACGGTCGGGGAACTGGCCAAGGTGGACGCCGAGTTGGCGCGTGAGGTGGCGCACGGCATCGGCGTCCCGGACCCGTCGGGGACGGAGCCGGAGCCTCAGTACAAGCTCACCTCCCCCGCTCTCAGCCTGGAGTCGGAGTCGCTGCGCGGCGACGGTTCGATCCGCACCCGGCAGATCGCGGTCCTGGTGACCGACGGGGTCGACCCCGAGCAGGTGACGTCGGTGCGCGAGGCGCTGGCCGACGAGGGCGCGATCGTGGAGGCGCTGGCGGCGACGGACGGTGAGGTGTCGGGCGCCGACGGTGAACTGTATACGGTCGACCGCGCGCTGCCGACCGTGGCCTCCGTCCTGTACGACGCCGTCCTGCTTCCCGGCGGCCCCACGGGCACTCCGCCGATCACCGCCGACCCGGACGCCATGCGCTTCGTACGGGACGCCTACCGGCACGGCAAGCCGGTCGGAGCCCTCGGCTCCGGCGTGGGCGTGCTGTCGGGGCTGCACCTGGAGGGGGTACGGCTGTCCACCGAGTTCCACCGGGTGGTGGCCGACCAGGGCGTGGTCACGGACACCTCGCCGGGCACCGCGAGCCCGGAGTTCGTGCGGGAGTTCGTGACCGCGATCGCGGCCCACCGGCACTGGAACCGACCGCCGGTGGGCTACTGATCGCCCATGGGCGGCGGTGATCGTGCCTGGGCCGCGGTCGGCGGTCCACAGGCGGCGCGAGCGGCCGCGCGGCGGCTCCGGGGGGCTCAGGCCTCGCCGGGGCCGCCCGCCGTTCCCGGGCCCCACTTGCCGGCCGGAGTGCCCGCCGGAGCGTCCTGCGTGGCCGTGCGGCCGCCGTCCGCCCCGGCGGCCCGCTCCCTGGCGCCCTCGCGGGTGCGGCCCGGGGAGACGAAGCGGCGTGGGTTGCGGCGCAGGTACTCGCCCTCCAGCTGGGCCATGCGGTCGTTGTGGGCGCGCAGGGCGCCGTTCGAGCCGTACAGCAGGGTGTCGTGGCGCGTGCGGTGGATCGTCTCCAGCTCTTTCATCAGCTGCTGGTCGTCCAGCCGGTCCGGGTCGACTCCGGTCATGGTGGTGCCCCGCTCGTCGTGTTCGTCCATACGGTTCGGGTACCCGCCCGGGAAACACTGCCGGCACTACCCCCGAGCGGCATCCGGGAGGGAGCCATGGATCTCGCGTTTCTGCATCCACTGTACGAACATTCCGGCCCCTGGGCCTCCGTGTACGTCGACACCTCCCGTCACACGGAGAACACGCCTCACGAACGTCACCTCACGGCCGCCGCGATGGCCCGTGAGCTGGCGCGGCAGGGCGCCGACGACGCCACCTGCCGGGCCGTCGAGCAGGCGATCGAAGGGCTGGGCCACTCCTCCGAGCCCCACGGGCGGGCCCTGTTCGCCCGGGCCGGTGAGGTCGTCCTCGATCCGGCGCTGGCCGCCCGGCCCCCACAGGGCGACCATGCGCAGTGGGCGCCGCTGCCGCGGGTCGCGCCACTGCTGGAGCTGGCCGACCAGGACCCGGTGTGCGTGGTGGCGTACATCGACCGCAAGGGGGCGGACTTCGAGCTGCGCACCCCGTTGGCCCGGGAGAAGGTGGACACGGTCTCCGGCCGGCAGTATCCCGTCCACCGCACGTCGACGGCCGACTGGTCCGAGCGGCACTTCCAGCTCAAGGTCGAGAACACCTGGGAGCACAACGCGGCGGAGATCGCGGATGCGCTCAGCGTCTGCCAGGAGGAGACCCGCGCCGATCTGCTGGTGCTGGTCGGCGACGACCGGGAGCGGCGGGCCGTGCACGAGCGGCTGCCGCAACGGCTGCAGGACCGGGTGGCCGAGATGGGGCACGGCGCCGGCAGCCGGCTGCTGGACAAAGACGTGGAGGCGGCCCGGGCCGAGCATGTGCGCGCCCGCGCCGAGGCCGAACTGGAACGTTTCCTCGCTGCCCGCACCCCGGACGAGGCGGGGCACGCCGGGGCGGTGGAGGGCGTGCCGGCGCTGGTCGAGGCGGCCCGTGAGCACCGTATCGACGAGCTGCTGATCCGGCTGGACGGCCCCGACGCCCACCGCGAGGTGTGGATCGGCGAGGACCCGGACCAGCTGGCGGTGCGCCGTACGGAGCTGAAGACGCTCGGCGAGCAGCACTCCTGGGCCGCGCGGGCGGACGACGCGCTGATCCGGTCGGCGGTCGCCACGGACGCCAGCGTACTCGTCGTACCGCCCGAGGCGCCCGAGGAGGCGCCGGTGGGCGGACTCGGCGCGCTGCTGCGCTGGAAGTAGCCCTGCGTCCAAGCCGCCCGACGTCGAAGCGGTCCTACCGCGCCCGCTCCACGCGCCGTTCGTCCCACACCGGCTCCGGTGTCTCCCGGACCCGGCCGTCGCTGCCGAAGACCAGGTAGCGGTCGAAGGAGCGGGCGAACCAGCGGTCGTGGGTGACGGCGAGGACCGTGCCCTCGAAGGCCTCCAGGCCCTCCTGGAGGGCTTCAGCGGACTCCAGGTCGAGGTTGTCGGTCGGCTCGTCGAGAAGCAGGGCCGTGACGCCCTCCAGTTCGAGCAGCAGGATCTGGAACCGGGCCTGCTGGCCGCCGGAGAGCCGGTCGAAGTTCTGCTCGGCCTGCTGGGTCAGTTCGTAGCGGCGCAGCCGGGACATGGCCGCGCCCCGGTCCTGGGAGTGTTCCTTCCACAGGATGTCCAGGAGGGTGCGGCCCAGGAGCTCGGGGTGGGCGTGGGTCTGGGCGAAGTGCCCGGGCACCACGCGCGCGCCGAGCTTCCACTCCCCCGTGTGCGCCACGGTGTCGCCGGCCAGCAGGCGCAGGAAGTGCGACTTGCCCGAGCCGTTGGAGCCGAGGACGGCGACCCGCTCGCCGTAGAAGACCTCCAGGTCGAAGGGTTTCATCAGGCCGGTGAGCTCAAGTCCCTTGCAGGTGACGGCCCTTACCCCGGTACGGCCGCCCTTGAGGCGCATTGTGATGTCCTGCTCGCGCGGCGGCTCGGGCGGCGGTCCTGCCTCCTCGAACTTGCGCAGTCGGGTCTGGGCGGCCTGGTAGCGGGAGGACAACTCATGGCTGATGGAGGCGGCCTGACGGAGGTTCAGGACGAGCTTCTTCAGCTGCGCGTGCTTCTCGTCCCAGCGGCGGCGCAACTCCTCGAAACGGGCGAAGCGTTCACGGCGGGCGTCGTGGTAGGTGGCGAAGCCGCCGCCGTGCACCCAGGCGTCGGCGCCCGCCGGACCGGGCTCCACGGAGACGATCTTCTCGGCGGCACGGGAGAGGAGTTCGCGGTCGTGGGAGACGAACAGGACCGTTTTACGGGTCTCCTTCAGCCGCTCCTCCAGCCACCGCTTTCCGGGCACGTCGAGGTAGTTGTCCGGCTCGTCGAGCAGCAGCACCTCGTCGGTGCCGCGCAGCAGCGCCTCCAGCACGAGCCGCTTCTGCTCGCCGCCGGAGAGGGTGCGCACCAGGCGGAACTGGGCCTTGTCGTAGGGGACGCCGAGCGCGGCCGTGGTGCACATGTCCCACAGCGTCTCGGCCTCGTACCCGCGCACCTCCGCCCAGTCGGCCAGGGCCTGCGCGTACTGGAGCTGGGCTGCCTCGTCGTCGACGGTCATGATCGCGTGCTCGGCCTTGTCGACGGCCCCCGCGACCTCCTGGATGCGGGGCGGGGCGACGGAGACCAGCAGGTCGCGTACGGTCGTCTCGTCGCGTACGGAGCCCACGAACTGGCGCATGACCCCCAGGCCGCCGGTGACGGTGACGGTCCCGCCGTGCGGTTTCAGCTCCCCCGAGATCAGCCGCAGCAGGGTCGTCTTGCCGGCGCCGTTGGGTCCGACCAGGGCCACCACGGCCCCTTCACCGACCCGGAAGGACACGTCGCCGAGCAACGCCCTCCCGTCGGGGAGGTAGTACTCGAGGTGCGCGGCTTCCAGGTGTCCCATGGTGAGGCATTCTGCGCGGCGCCCGCGGGATGCGGCAAACCGTTATGGGCGCAGGCCGGACAAGGCGCGGGCCCGTGCGCGGGTCGCCGCCCCGCCCGTCAGCCGTCGGCGTCCTCCACCGACCGGCCCGCCGGTCCGGCCTCGACTGCGGGCACCACGGTCGCGCCCGCCCAGGACAGGGCCTTCCAGCCGTCGGCCGGGGAGCCCTCCAGGACGACCGTGCCGGTGTTGGCGAGGCGGTGGGCCGCGGCAAAGGAGACGTCGACGTTGTGGGCGCGGGCGGCCGACCAGGTGCGGATCGCGGCGCCGTGGCTGACCAGGGCGACGGCCCCGGCGCCGCTCGCCGCGGCCTCGGCGACCACGGCGTCGTACCGGGCGAGGAACTCGGCGCCGCTCTCCCCGCCGGGCATGCGCAGGTCCACGTCCCCGGCCGCCCAGGCGAACGCCGTGCGCATGTAGAGCTCGCCCTGTTCGGAGTCGCCGGGGAGCATCTCCAGGTCGCCCGCGGAGATCTCCCGGAGCCCGTCGCGGACGAGGACGTCGAGGCCGCGCGCGGCGGCCAGCGGGGCGGCCGTGAGCCGGGTGCGCACGAGGGTGGAGACGTAGAGGGCCTCGATGTCCTCACCGGCGAGGGCCTGCGGCAGGGCGGCGGCCTGCCGCCGGCCGAGTTCGGTGAGGCCGGGGCCGGGCACGGCGGTGTCGAGGAGGTAGTCCACGTTCGTGGGGGTCTGGCCGTGGCGGACGAGCAGCAGGCGCATGCAGTGACCCTCCGGTGGCGAAGCCGCGGTCGAAGCCGCCCCCGCCCGGGAGACGGCCGCTTCAGCGTACCCGGAGCCCATGGGTCCGGATATCGGCCCCATCGTCTTGGCGCCGAGGGCCCGTTTCACCTCGCCCCACGCCTGCTGACACACCGTCACCCCACACCTGCTGACACACCATCAGTCCGTATATCGAAACGATCAGTCTCACCATGCGGCCGTCGGCGTACGGTGAAGACACCGGGGACGCGGTTCGGTCCCGGTCCGTCGAGAAGGGGTAGAGCCATGCCGAAAGCACAGGAGACCGCCGTCTACACGCACGGACACCACGAGTCGGTGCTGCGGTCGCACACCTGGCGGACCGCCGCCAACTCCGCGGCCTATCTGCTCGGTTCGCTGAAGCCGCACATGAAGATCCTGGACATCGGCTGCGGACCGGGCACCATCACCGCCGACCTGGCCGCCCTGGTCCCCGAAGGGCACGTCACCGGCGTCGACCACGCGCCGGCCATCCTGGAGCAGGCGCGGGCCACGGCCGACGAGCGGGGTCTGACGAACATCGACTTCGCGGTCGCCGACGTGCACGCCCTGGAGTACCCCGACGACACGTTCTGCGTCGTCCACGCCCACCAGGTGCTCCAGCACGTGGGCGACCCCGTACAGGCGCTGCGCGAGATGCTGCGGGTGACGAAGCCGGGCGGGTACGTCGCGGTCCGCGACTCGGACTACGCGGCGATGACCTGGTACCCCGCCTCGCCCGGCATGGACGACTGGCTGGACCTGTACCGCAGGGTGGCGCGGGCCAACGGCGGCGAGCCGGACGCCGGACGCCGGCTGAAGTCCTGGGCGCTGGCCGCCGGGGCCACCGACCTCACGGCCACCTCCGCCACCTGGACCTTCAGCACCCCCGAGGAGCGGGCCTGGTGGAGCGGTCTGTGGGCCGACCGCACCGTGGCCTCGGCGTACGCGGAACGCGCCACGCAGGGCGCTCACGCCACACAGGAGCAACTGCGCGCCGTCTCGGCGGCCTGGCGTGAGTGGGGGCAGCACGAGGACGCCTGGTTCAGTGTCCTGCACGGAGAGATTCTGTGCCGAAAGAGCGCCTAAATCCTGGATTCCGGGAAACCCGTAATCCAGGAGGTTCACACTATGGTTCCCATCTTGCTGGTACTGCTGCTGGTACTGATTCTTTTCGGTGCCGGATTCGCAGTGAAATTGCTGTGGTGGATCGCGATCGCGGTTCTCGTCGTCTGGCTGCTGGGATTCCTCTTCCGCGGGACCTCAGCGGCGGGAGGCAGGGGACGCTGGTACAGGTGGTGAGCTGATCCGGGGCTTTTCGAAGCGTCATTCCCGGGGAAGCAGCGGTCCGAGCGGCCCGAGGTCCAGATTAAGGTCCTCGGGCCGCAGTCCGTAGCGGTCGCGCAGCTCGGCCATGCGGTCGTCGAGCAGCATCAGGGTGAGCCCGATGCGCTCCTCCTGCTCCTCGCTCAGATCACCTGTGTCGAAGCGGCGCAGCGCCTGCCGTTCCATCAGCTGACGCAGCAGTTCCACCACGGTCAGGACGAGTTTCACCAGGTCGCGCTCGACGGTGTCGGGCTCGAGGTCGAGACGCCTGCGTCGGTCGGTCACAGCAGCTCCCCCCACGGCGAAGGCACTTGTTCGTTCACCGAGCTGATCAGCGCGTTCAGGTCGATGCGGACGAGATCGACGTCCGCGATGCGCAGGGTGATGTCCCCTGTGACGACGACCCCGCCGGCCAGCAGCCGGTCGAGCAGGTCGACGAGGGCGACCTCACGGCGCTCCACGACGGTCATGTCCCCTCCCCCGGCCACGCCGCCCCGGACTCCGCGGCCGACTCCGCATCCCCCGCGGACTCCACAAAGGAATAGGCGGCCCACGGTCCGGTGAGTTCCACCCGCATTCCGGATTCCTCGCCCTTGGTGCGATCCACGATTTCCACGAATTCCTCGGATTCGGCGCGCGGCACGAGATAGGCCGCGTTCAGCACATTCGGTCCCGAGATCTTCGACAGGGCCGGATTCTGCGGCGGATGGAGGCGGGCGTCGTCCGCGTGCGCGGACAGGGTCGCGTGCAGGCGTCCGGCGAATCGCTCGGCACGCTGCCAGGTGTCCTCGTGCTCCCGGGCCCTCGTACGCCGCTGCATCAGGTAGTCGCGGCCCGAGGCGGGCTTGGCCGTCGTGGGCTCGGCCTCCCGCGCCTGAGGCTCGACGTAGACCTTCACACCCCACTCGACCCGTCCCGCGAGCCGCTCCAGGGTGCGTCGGAAGTCGTCCTCGCGCTCCTCCATCATCACGCGGACGCCACTGTCGTCCCGGAACACGGTGGCGAGCCGGAGCGGCAGCGGCGTGGTGACGGCGGTGAGGGCGTCGATCACCTGCTGGTGGGCACGGGCGGTCTCGGTGAGCCAGTCCAGGTCCTCCAGATGGCGGCGGAGCGGCTCCTCCGCGAAGTCCCGCTCCGGCACATGGCTGACCACGGCGATCAGACCGTGGTGGGTGAGCAGTCTGGGCGGATCGCCCGCCACGCCCGACAGATCGGCCTGGAGCGGCGCGCCGAGGGGGTGGCAGACGGCGTACACGTAGCGCAGTCCGGTCACGGGGACTCCTCTCGGACGTTCCTACGGGCGGTCCGGGGCGCTTCCTCCCGGGCAAGGCCCGGCTCCAGTTCCTCCAGTCGCGCCAGTCGCTCCCGCAACTCGGCGTTCTCCCGCGCGAGCTCCTTGCGCCGGGCGCCGGAGGACAGGGCCGGGTCGTCCTCCCACCAGTCGATGCCCATCTCCTTCGCCTTGTCGACGGAGGCGACGATGAGGCGGAGCTTGATGGTGAGCAGCTCGATGTCGAGCAGGTTGATCCGGATGTCGCCCGCGATGACGATGCCCTTGTCGAGCACGCGTTCCAGGATGTCGGCGAGGTTGGCCCCGCTGCCCTGGCCGTACGGCTCCGGAAGCCGGCTCGGCATGCTCATCGCCGGCTACCGCCCTTGGCGTAGGCTTCCTCGTCCTCGGGCTCCTCCTCGTCGTACTCCTCGTACTCGCCCTCGGCGCCCTCGGGCTCGACCTCCTCATCTTCCTCCTCGTACTCGCCCTCGGGCTCCTCCTCGTCCTCTTCTTCCTTGACCTCGGCGTCCGGGCTCTCGGCCTCAGCCTCGGCCTCGTACTCCTCATCGTCCTCCCGGCCGCCGTCCTCGGCATCCCGCGCCTCGGCACCCTCCTCGGGCTCGCCGTTCTCCTCGCTCTCCTCGGCGACCGCGTCCTCGTGGGAGGTGACGACCTCGCCGTCGCGGATCTCACCGCGCCAGCCGTCCTCCGCCTCCCCCTTGATGGTGATGAAGCGGGCGAAGTTCTTCAGGTCGAGGCGGACGCGGCGGCCCTGGGCGCGCCAGATGTTGCCGGTCTTCTCGAACAGGCCCGAGGGGTAGTACTCGATGACCAGCACGACACGGGTGAGGTTCTCGGCCAGCTCGTGGAAGGAGACGACGCCCTTGGTGGTGCCCTTGGCGCCCTCCGACGTCCAGGCGATCCGGTCGTCCGGCACCTGTTCGGTGGTCTTGCCCTTCCAGCTACGGTTGGACCAGAAGATCTTCGCCTGCCAGTCGCTGGTGGTGTCGTCGGCGCGGTTCGCGCTCTTGACGCCCTTGGCGAAAATGCTGAAGTCCTTGTACTGCGTCCACTGGTCGTAGGCGGTGCGCAGCGGTACGCCGACATCGATCGTCTCCATGATCACGGTCGGCTTCTTGCCCGCGCTCTTCTTGCCCTTGCCCCCGCCGAGGCTCTTCAGGGCGCCGGTCACCTTGTCCTTGGCCCGGGAGGCGCCGAGCTCCAGCGCTGAACGAAGCGGTCCCTTGCCCTCAGCGATCTTCCTCCCGGCGCCGAGGGCGAGTTTGGCGAAGCCCGGGCTGTTGCCCTCGGCGATGTCGGTGAGTTTGTCCGTCGTCTCCCCGAGCTTGTGACCGACGCCGGTCAGCGCGCGCGTGGCCTGGGCCGCGAGGTACTCCTGCACCTCTTCCTTGAGCCGGTCGGCGGCTTCGCTGTGGGCCACTCCGGAGAGCATGTTGCCGTCGACCGCCTTGCCGGCGCCGGAAGCCGCGGACGTGGCGGACTTGGCGGATCCGAGTGTCTCGGTCATCGGTCGCCGCCTCCCTTCGACCGCCGGGCCCGGGAGGGGGTACCCGAGGCGGTCCTCGATGCGGTCCTCGCGCCCGTCCTCCCGGCCGACGCGGTCTTCTTCGTGGCCGTCCTGCGGGCCGGGGCCGAGGCCTTCTTGGTGGGCGCCTTGTTCGTGGGGGCCTTCTTGGCCGCCTTCTTCGCCGGCGCCTTCTTCCTCGCCGTCTTCCCCGGCGGCTCCTCTTCCTCTTCCTCTTCCTCTTCCTCTTCCTCTTCCTCCTCCTCGTCCTCCTCCTCAGAGGTGTCCTGCGGCTCCTCGTCCTCGCCTTCCTCAGAGGTGTCCTGCGGCTCCTCGTACTCCTCGTCCGCCTCCTGGTCACCGTCCTCGTCCGTGCCGGGCACGACGCCCGCGAGCTGGTCGCGCACCTGGGAGGTGCGGCCGTGCAGCCGGTCCGCGAGCGCGTCCATCTGCCGCTCGACCATGGCGCCGGAGGCGGCCTTGCCGACCCCGCGCAGATCCTGGCGCAGCTGGTCCCCGATCTCCTTGAACTGCGGGTTGTCCCGCAGCTGCTGGGAGAGAAGGTCCCCGAGCGCCCGCGGGGTCAGGTTCAGCTTCTTGCCGGCCACCATCGAGCCGATGGCGAGGGCCATCTTCAGTTTCTTGGTACGTCCGAGGACGTATCCGGCCCCGACCGCGAGGCCCAGTCCCACTCGGTTCATCTTGCCCACCCATCGTCCGTTCCCGCGCTCCTGCGCGTCGCGATCTCCAGCCGGTCGAGAAGCTCGTCCTCCTGCCGGGAGAACTCCTCCTCGGTGATCTCGCCTGCTTCCAACCGCTCCTCCAGCCGGGCGAGTTCGGTCCGGACCGTGGCCGGGTCGTAGTAGATCCGCTCGGCTTCCTGGAGCACCTGTCTGATCACCCAGCCGCTGCCGCGCACAGGGGCGAACGGCAGCAGGAGCACCTCTGAGATGAGTCCCATCACGCACCTACTCCGTGGCAGGATCCGCAGGTACGGCCGGATCCGCCGGACCGGGTTCGACGAAGCTGTACGGCGGCAGCGGCCCGTTGACCCGCACTTCGAGGTGCGGACGGCTCTTGCGCAGCTCCTCCGCGGCCTCCAGGAAACCGGCCGCCCCGTCCCGGTCCACCAGGAACGAGACGTTGACCAGCCAGCCCGTGGACTCGGGGCCCAGGGCGGTGGCCGCGGCCAGCGGCGTGAGGTGGTGCTGCACGTCGGCCGCGTCCTCGGCCTCCTTGGCCTTGACCGCGGCGGCCACCATCTCGCCCAGCTGCAGCCGCTGCTCGTAACTGCCGCCGCCCGACTGCCGGTTGGCCTCGGCGAGCGCCCGTAGCTCGGGGCTGTCGGCCATCACCTGGTGCAGGACGGCCTCCTCGACGTGCGAGGCCTTGACGTTGTACTCGACCTTGCCGTCGAGGGCGTCCAGCCGCTCGATGTAGTGCTCGGCGCGCTCGGCGAGGACCCCGGTGACGGAGCTGTCGTCGGGCGCCACGCTGCCGAACCGCATGGGCAGCACACAGCCGGCCGCGCCGGTCTCGGCGAGCACGTTCTGGTGGGCGAGCAGTTCCCTGCGCTTGGGTCGCAGCCCCTCGGGGGCGTCGCTGACGACGGCCGCCAGCTCGCCCTCCTTCAGCACGCGCACCGGCAGCGGCGGGTCGCCGACGCCGGCCAGACCGTCGGGAAGGGCCGGGTGCGAGCTCGCGACGATGCCGTAGACGTACGTACTCACTCCTCTTCCTCCTTCCGGCGCGAAGCGGTGCTCTTGCGCGGACGCTGCCTTGGCTCCCGCTCGCGCTCCCCCGAGCTCTCGTCACGGGCCTGCTTGAAGGCGTCGGACACGGTCTCCGCGGCGCCGGCCAGTGCGCCCTTGGACTTGCCGCGCGCGCCGGACTCGGTGATCTCACCGACCAGGTCGGGCAGGCCCGGGCTCTTGCGCGGCCCCGCCTCCAGGTCGAGCCGGTTGCACGCCTCGGCGAAGCGCAGATAGGTGTCGACACTGGCCACCACGACCCGTATGTCGATCTTGAGGATCTCGATGCCGACCAGGGAGACCCGCACGAACGCGTCGATGACGAGACCCCTGTCTAGGACGAGCTCCAGCACGTCGTAAAGGCCGCTGGAGCCCCCTCCGCCGCCGGTCTGTTGTGCCGGGACAACGGTCATGTCGACCGCGCCTCCTTGTCTCGGATTGAATGATCGTCTCGGAAGGGCAACGGGCCGGCGGCCTAGCGGCCGCCCGACCGGTGTGCGTCGGCCCGCCCTCGCTCGTAGCGGCGGACGCGGCGATAGCCGGTGAGCTGACCCTCGGGATCGAGCTCGACCTGGTAGCTCGCCATCAGGCTCATCGTGTCGGGCACGCGGGCGAGTTCCAGGACCTCGATCTCCAGGGACCAGCCGTCCTCCGTCTGCTCGAAGGACGAGACGCTTTCGGCGGCCATGCCGGTCAGTTCCGCGAGCTGGGCGCGCGCCTGGCGCAGCACCTCCATGGGGCCGGGCCGGTCGTCCGTCACGTTGCCGCCCTCGCCTTCTTCGCTCCGTGGATCCTGGGAATCATGTGAAGTTCGCGACTTTTCCGTGTTCTTTGTGTTCACCATGGCCACCTCTTCCTCCGGGTGGCCCGAAGACTCTTGGCCAAACCTTCACGAGCCGCGCAGTGCGTCGAGCCGGCGCCGAGCCGGACCCAGGGCGCGCCCGCGGCCCGGCATCCCGGACCAGGGCCGGGTGCGGGCCTGCTCGACGGCGTCGGCGATGGTCCAGCGGCGCGGGCCGAGCTCCGGATCGTCGAGCTGCTCCCAGGTGATCGGCGTGGCGACCGGCGCTCCGGGCCGGGCCCGCACCGTGAAGGGGGCTACGGCGGTCTGGGCGTAGGCGTTGCGCTGTACGTCCAGGTAGAGGCGATTGCCACGGTCCTTGATGCGGGCGGCCGTGGTCAGCCGGTCGGGGTGTTCGGCGACGAGGAGCTCGGCGGCGTCCCGGGCGAAGCCGCGCACCTCCTCGAAGCCGAGGCCCTCCGGGCCGCCGGAGCCGTCCGAGCTGTCGGAACGGTCGGAGCTGTCGGAACGGTCGGAGCTGTCGGAGCTGTCGGAGCTGTCGGAGCTGTCGGAGCCGTGTGAGCCGTCGAGGGGGACGACGACGTGCAGTCCGCGCGAGCCGGTCGTCATCAGGGCGGAGGGCAGCCGCAGCTCGCGGAGCAGCTCGCCCAGCCATCCGGCAGCCTCGCGGACGGCGGCGAAGGGGGCGTCGTCGGCCGGGTCGAGGTCGAAGACCATCAGGTCCGGCCGGTCGACCCGGCCGGCCCGCGACAGCCAGCGGTGCAGGGTGAGGCAGGCCTGGTCGGCGAGAAAGGCGAGAGTGGCGGAGTCGTCACACACGGTGTGGCACACCGTGCCGTCCTCCTTGGCCACCTCGACCCGCGTGATCCACTCCGGATAGTGCGCGGGGGTGTTCTTCTGCATGAAGCGGGGGCCGTCGACCCCGTCCGGATGCCGTTCCAGCATCAGCGGGCGGCCACACAACTGCGGCAGCATGAACGCGGCGACCGACCGGTAGTACGCGACGAGGTCGCCCTTCGTGTACTCCTTTGCGTCCTCGCCGGCCGGGAAGAGCACCTTGTCCGGCCGGTGCACCTCGACGGTACGGCGGCCGGCGCGCACCGTGCGCACCTCGCCGCCGCTGCCGCCGCTCGGGCCCTTGCTCATGGCGCGATCGCCTGTCCCACCAGCAGCCTCGCGGACGCGGCGATCGACTCGGCGTCGATGCCGGCGGCGTGCAACTGCTCGGCCGGGCTCGCCGAACCGGGCATCGTCCGCACGGCGAGGCGCACCAGCCGGGGCATCGGCCGCCCGTCGAGGAAGGCGTCGAGGACGGCGTCCCCGAGGCCGCCCTGCTCATGGTGGTCCTCCACGCTCAGCAGCAGCCCGGTCTCCTCGGCGGCGCGCCGCAGCGTGGCCCGGTCCACGGGCTTGACCGAGTACAGGTCGACGACCCGGACGGCGATGCCCTCGCCGGCGAGGGCGTCGGCGGCCCGCAGCGCCTCGGGCACGGTGACGCCGGCCGCGACGATCGTCATGCGGTCCCGGTCGGAGGAGCGCAGCACCTTGCTGCCACCGACGGGGAACTCCTCGTCGGGCCCGTAGAGCACCGGTCCGGCGCCGCGCGAGGTGCGCAGATAGCGGACGCCGTCCAGGCCGGCCATGGCGGTGACGAGCCGGGCGGTCTGGTTGGGGTCGCAGGGGTACAGCACGGTCGAGCCGTGCACGGCCCGGAACATCGCCAGGTCTTCCAATCCCATCTGCGAGGGCCCGTCCTGCCCGATGGAGACCCCGGCGTGCGAGCCGACCAGGTTGATGCCCGCGCCGCTGACCGAGGCCATGCGGACGAAGTCGTAGGCGCGGGTCAGGAAGGCCGCGAACGTGGACGCGTACGGCACCCAGCCGCGCGTCGCGAGGCCGACCGCGGCGGCGACGAGCTGCTGTTCGGCGATGTAGCACTCGAAGAAGCGGTCGGGATGCTCCTTGGCGAAGGCCTCGGCGCGGGTGGAGTCGCTCACCTCGCCGTCGAGGGCGACGACGTCCCCGCGGGCCGTGCCGAGGGCGGCGAGGGCCTGCCCGTAGGCATCCCGCGTCGCCGCCTCCTCGCCCTTCTCCCACCTGGGCAGGTCGAGGTGTCCGGTGGGCACGGAGTGCAGCATGCGCGTCTCGGCCGGTGCGTGCACCTGGACCCGCAGGTCGCGGAGGCCGCCCAGCTCCTCGATCGCCTCGTCGGCGTCGGGCAGCGGCTTGCCGTGCAAGCCCTCGCGGTCCTGGACGGACTCGACGCCCTTGCCCTTGAGCGTGCGGGCGAGGATCGCGGTGGGCTGGCCCTTGGTGGAGATCGCCTCGCCGTACGCGCGGTCGATCGCGTCCACGTCGTGCCCGTCGATCTCGACCGTGTGCCAGCCGAAGGCCTGGAAGCGGCGGGCGTAGGCGTCGAGGTGGTGGCCGTGCCGGGTGGGGCCGCGCTGGCCGAGCCGGTTGACGTCCACGATCGCCGTGAGGTTGTCGAGGTGCTCGTGGCCCGCGTGCTCGGCGGCCTCCCACACCGAGCCCTCGGCGAGCTCGCTGTCCCCGCACAGCACCCACACGCGGTAGTCGGCCCGGTCCAGCCGTTTCCCGGCCAGCGAGATGCCGACGCCCACCGGGAGCCCCTGCCCGAGCGATCCGGTGGCCGTCTCGACCCAGGGCAGCCGCTGCGGGGTGGGGTGCCCTTCGAGCCGGCTGCCGAGCTTGCGGAAGGTGAGGAGTTCCTCGTCGTCGACGGCCCCGGCGGCCTTGTAGGCGGAGTAGAGCAACGGGGAGGCGTGGCCCTTGGAGAGGACGAAGCGGTCGTTGCCGGGGTGGGCGGGGCGGTCGAAGTCGTAGCGGAGGTGGTGGGCGAGCAGTACGGCCATCAGGTCCGCGGCCGACATCGAGGACGTCGGGTGCCCGGACCCCGCGGCAGCGGAGGCACGCACACTGTCCACCCTCAACTGCTGTCCGAGTTCGGTGAGTTCGGCGGTGTCCATCGGGCTACTGGTCTCCTTCTACGCGATCCGCGCGGACGTCACCGCGCTTGACAGGCCCGGGCGCCGGATGATCCTTGGCGGGCGCGGGCTGGTTCTTCGCAGGCTCGGGCCCCGGCTGGTTCTTCGCAGGCTCCGGACCCGGCTGGTTCTTCGCGGGCTCCGGCCCGGGCCGGCTCCCCTCCGCCTCGGCTGCGGTCTCGTCCTTGGCCACCTCGGGCGTCGGGGAGGTGATCGTCTGGTGGTCGTCGGGCTCGGCGTCAGGCCCCGCGCCCGGGGCCGCACCGGCGATCTCGGGGTCGGACCCCTCCTTCGCCACCTCGGGCGTCGGGGACGTGATCGTCTGGTGGTCGGGCTCGGTCTCGGCGTCGGGTTCGCCGTTCACGTCCTCGGGAGCGGCCGCGCCGGGGCCGGAAACCGTTTCCCGCCTGGGGGCACCCGGCACCCGTGCCAGCTCGGGCGACGCCGTGTCCAGCGGCACCGACCAGGACCGTACGAGGCCCAACTGGACGGACTGGCGCGGAAGTACGGCGTCCAGCAGCCAGTCGGCGGCCACCCGGACGCGGTTGCCGGGCATCGCGGCGAGATGGTAGCCGCGGGCCACCGCCCCGGCCACGGGACCGGACAGCTGGACGCCGAGCGGATTCGCGGCCGCCTGCGCCCCGCCCAGGTCGATGACGAACCCCAGGTCCTTGTGCCGGTACGGCCGCAGACCGTCTCCCCCACCGAACGAGGCGGCGACGTTCTGTCCGGCCACCTTGCCCTGCCGCCACGCATGCTGCGCGGTCATCGGCGCGTACTCCCCGGGCCTGTCCAGATCCGGTACGGCGGCCGCGTCACCGCAGGCGAACACCTCGGACCGGCCCGGCACCTGCAGGGTCGGCTCGACGAGCAGCCGGCCGCGCTCCAGGGGCAGTCCCAGCGACTCCACGAGCGGATCCGGCCGAACGCCCACGCACCACACCAGCGTGCGGGTGTCGACGAACTCGCCGTCGGTCAGCAGGACCCCCTCGCCCGTGGCCTCCTTCACGGAGGTCCCCATGCGCACCTCGACGCCCCGTTCGCGCAGCACCCGGTCGGCGGTGCGCGAGAGCCGTTCGTCCAGTTCGGGCAGGACCCGCTCGGCGACGTCGAGCAGCAGCCAGCGCGGCCGCAAGCTCGTGCGCAGCGGGTGGTCGCGCACCAGCGCGTCGGTCAACCGCTGGCCCTGTGCGGCGACTTCGGTACCCGTGTAGCCCGCCCCGACCACGACGAACGTGCAACGCGCCACGCAGTCGCCCGCATTGTCGCCGGAGGCGGCCAACTCCACCTGCCGGGTGAGGTGATCGCGCAGATAGAGCGCCTCGGGCAGGCCGCGGAAACCGTGCGCGTGCTCGGCGACCCCGGGGATGGGCAGCAGCTTGTTGACGCTGCCCGCGGCGAGCACGAGCCGGTCGTAGCCGAGCGCACCCGTGTCGCCCTCGGGGTCGCGGTAGTGGACGGTGCGCGCGTCGAGGTCGATGCGGTCGGCCTCGCCCAGCACGAGCCGTACGTCACGCAGGGTGCCGGACAGTGACACGGCGACCCGGCGCGGTTCGAGGATGCCCGCCGCCACCTGGGGCAGCAGGGGCAGATACAGGAAGTGGTCGGTCGGGTTGAGCAGGGTGATGTCGGCCCGTCCCCGGGCCGCCCGGGCCAGGGTGCGGGCCGCCCGGTATCCGGCGAAGCCTGCTCCGACGATCACGATGCGGGGTCGGCTCACGGTTCGCCTCCGGCGATGTTCGGACGGTGGTGCGGACGGTTGTCGTACGAGGGTTTCCGCGTCCCCCTGGCTGTGGCGGCCAAACGTGCGCCGGTTTCCCGTCCGGGCGCTCCTGCACGGCTACGGCAATGGCCACGCCGATGGCTGCGGCTGCGGCTGCGGCTGCGGCTAGAGCTCTGTCTCAGAGCCGGCCGCGACGGCGCAGGCCGACGCCGACGGCGCCCACGGAGGCGCCCAGCGCCCCGGCGAGCAGCCCCTTCCCCATCCGGCCCCGGTTGCGCGAGACCCACTCCTGCGCGCTGCGGTCCGCCGCTTCCCCGTCGAAACGCCCGTGCGGCCCGAAGTCGTGCCCATGGGGCCCGTCGGCGGGGGCCCACAGGTTCCCCACGCCTGTGTGGTCGCCGGCGTCCTGCTGGGCGTCGAAGCCGGTCCGCGCCAGATACCGGTCCAACAGCCCGGGTGCGACCGCGTTGGCGATCAGGGTCGCCGCCGTGGACCCGCCCACCCAGTACTCGCGCCGTCTGCCGTGCCCGGCCGCGTGCACGATCGCCCGCGCGGCGACCTCGGGCTGGTACACCGGAGCGACCGGCCGGGCCCGCCCGGGCATCCGGTTCAGGACCCACTCGAACTGCGGTGTGTTCATCGCGGGCAGCTGCACCATCGTCGTGCGGACCTTGCTGCCCGCGTGCAGCAGCTCGCACCGCAGCGACTCGTTGAACCCCTGGATCGCGTGCTTGGCCCCGCAGTACGCCGACTGCAGCGGCACCCCGCGATAGGCGAGCGCCGAACCGACCTGCACGATCGTGCCGCGGCCCCGTGGCAGCATGTGCCGCAGGGCCGCCCGGGTGCCGAACACGTAGCCCAGATAAGTCACTTCGGTGACCCGGCGGAACTCGTCCGGGGTGATCTCGGTGAACGGCGCGAAGACGCCGGCGAAGGCGTTGTTGACCCAGACGTCGATCCCGCCGAACACGTCGACGACCTGCTGTGCCGCGTCCTCGACGGCCTTGGCGTCGGCCGTGTCGACGCTCACGACGAGCGCCTCACCGCCGGCGCGCCGCACGTCCTCCGCCGCGGCGGCGAGGCCCTCGCGGCCCCGGGCCAGGAGGGCGACCCGGTCGCCGCGGGCGGCGAAGGCGACGGCCGTGGCCCGGCCCACGCCCCCGCTGGCTCCGGTCACCACGACGGCCCTGCCCGCTCCTCGACGGATGCTCACCGCGTGTCACCCCCGGTGGTGCGGGTTCTCGGGGTCGATGTCGTCCAGGCGCGGCACCTCGCCCGGTGCCGGCACCCCGGTGCCGGGCGCGGTCGGCGGCATCGGCGGGTACGCCGTCCCGGTACCGCCGGGCGGCCCGGCCGGAGGCGTGCCGCCGATGACCCGCCCGTGGCTCCTGGGCCGCGGCGGGTGGGGCTGGGCGGCGCCCCGCAGCAGGTACGCCACGGCGCCGAGGATCGCGGCGGTGATCAGCGCCGCGGCCCAGCCCGACAGGCCCACGTCGAGGGCCAGGCCGACCGCGAGTGCGACGGCCGCGCCCGCGTAGAGGGCGACGGCGCCGGACGCGGCGTACAGCGTGGCCTTACGGCGCTGCTTGCGGGACTGCTCGCGCAGTTCGTCGCGGATCGTCTCGCGCGCCACCTGCGCCAGTTCGTCGACCAGATGCTTGTCCAGATGCTCCAGGTGATCGATGCGCTCCATGGCCGCCGGGTACCCGCCGTCACCGACGCATAACGCCGGCGGCCGGCGCACCGGGGCGGGAAACGGCGAGGGGACGGGGAGAGGATCGGGTGAAGGGATCACCCGGCCGCGGCCACCCCAACTAGGCTCGTCCGCATGGACATTCTGGGAGCAACGCTGCGTGTCTGTGTCGACGATCTGGAGGCCGCGGTCTCCTTCTACGAGCGGCTGGCGGGGACCGACGCCCTCCGTTTCGAGCGGGGCGGGGTGCAGGTGGCCGCCGTCGGCTGCTTCCTGCTGATGAGCGGCCCCCCGGCCGAGCTGGAGGTGCTGCGCAAGGTGGCCGCGACGATCGCCGTGACGGACGTCGACGAGGTGCACAAGACCCTCACCGAGCTGGGCGCGGACGTCCTGGCCGGCCCGGTGCCGACACCGGTGGGCCGCAACCTGATCGTCCGGCACCCCGACGGCGCGGTGTACGAGTACGCCGACCGGCGCGGGCACTAGGACGAAAAATCCGTGTGCGGCGCCGTTTCCCGGCCGTAGAGTCGGGCGTTCGACGCCCCGCGCGCGAGACCGACCGGGCGCGCAAGATCGACAGTGAGTGAGTGACAGTGAGTGAGCAGCACACGTATCGGGTGATCGTCCGCGGCACGTGGGACGGCCTCACCGAGGCGGCCCGTACCCGACTCCTCGCCGAGGCCGACGGCCACGGGCTGACGAGCATGCGGTTCACCGAGGAGGGCTCGCTGTCGTACGAGCCGTCGCCGCTGAAGCACTTCTCGATGCGGTACGTGGTGGTGTCGGACGCGGCGGACGGCGAGGAGCTGGCGGGCGCGCTCGCCGAGGAGCGCGCCGAGACGACGCTGCGGGAGCTCGGCTACGGCTTCGCCGCCCTGAGGTCGACGGCCACGGACCTCGACACCATGAAGATCAACTTCAAGCCCGCGTCCCGTCGTTGACCGTCTGCGCAGCGCCTGTCTGCGCAGTGATCGTCTGCTCAGTGACCGTCTCTGCGGTGATCGCCCACCGCTCGTGGTCGCGCCACTCCCCGTCGATGTAGATCATCTTCGGGGAGAAGCCCTCCAGCCGGAAGCCGCAGGCCCGGGCGAGGGCGATCGACGCGGCGTTCCCGGGCTGCACGTTGATCTCCAGCCGATGCAGCCGCAACGGCCCGAAGGCGTACCGCACCACGAGGCCGAGCGCCTCGCGCATCAGCCCGCGCCCGGCCGCGTGCGCGAAGACGCCGTAGCCCAGCGCACCGCACTGGAAGCCGCCCTCGACGATGTTGTTGATGTTCACGAACCCGGCGACGGCCCCGTCCTCCCGGGTGCACACGAGGAACCCGGCCTTCGACCGGTCCTCTATCAGCCGGCCCGCGTACGCCGTGTACGCGTCGGCGGTGGCCGGCGGGAACAGCCACGGATGGTGCAGGTCCTTGCTCTCCCGCACCCGGGCGGTGAACTCCGGCCCGTCCTCGTAGGTGAAGTGGCGTATACCGGTGCGGGGGCCCTCGGCGAGGTAGCGGGATGCGGTGTGCGGCATCGGGTCAGCCTACGACGGGGATCTTCGTGGCTCGGGTGTTCTCGACGATGAAGATCAGGGCGAGGACGGCGAGCACCAGGACGGCGAGCACCAGGACGGCGATCCGGGCGGGCGTCAGCGCCCCTGCCCTGCCACGACCCTTCACGTCGCGCTCGGAGGTCTCGGAGATCTTCGAGGTCTTCGGGCTCATGCCACCAGGGTGGGCCCGAAGCCTCCGTCACGCACGGTGAGACGCAACCGTTCGGGTGAGGCGTGCCCGCGCCCCGCGGGGCGGGAGGTCAGCGCAGGGCGGGGGCGTCGAGGGTGAGGGTGCCCGCGTCCGCGTCGAGGGCGGCGGCCACGCCGAAGGGCACGGTCACCGCTCCCTCGCAGTGCCCGAATCCGAGCTCCTCGACCACGGGGACACCGAGGCCGCCGAGCCGGTCGGCGAGGACCGGCCGCAGGTTCTCGTACGGGCCGCGCCTGTCTCAGGAGCCGAGCGCGACGCCCGCGACGCCGTCCAGCCAGCCGGTGCGCAGGAGTTGGGTGAGGGCCCGGTCCACCGCGTACGGCGACTCCCCGACGTCCTCGATCAGCAGCAGTCCGCCGCGGGCGCCGGCGTGGGTGTGCGGGGTGCCGTGGCCGGTGGCCAGCAGCGCCAGACAGCCGCCCATGGTTTTCACGGATGCCCGTCAGGTCTTCCAAGGCGATCCCGCGACCGGTGCGTTCAGCCTCGGCCACCACATGCTTCGCGATCTTGTAATTGATGTCCCTCGCCCGTCGCGCCTCCTTGCGGCACCGATTCTTCAGGCGGCGTTTGGCGGACGGGGTGTTCTTCTTCTGCAGCTTGGTACGGAGCGTGCGCTCACGTACGCGGATGCGGTTCAGCTCGCGTCCGGCCATGATCTCGCCGTCGGACGTGGTGGCGATGTTGACGATGCCCAGGTCGATGCCGAGGAAGTCCACCGGATCGGTGTTCGGCGGCGCTTCGGGAACGTCGCAGGTGGCGTTCAGGAACCACATGCCGTCCCGCCACAGCAGGTCGGCCTCGCCCTTCCGGCACAGGGCCAGAGTGGTCAACTGTTCCGGCGAGGCGGTGAACGCCACGTCCTTGATCCGCCCGGCAGTCGTCCAGATCGAGACCCGGCGCCGGTCGATCTGCCAGGACAGCATCCGGTCGTCGTAGGGCTGTGCCCCCTCCGGACGGAAGGCGACCGGCTTGTCCACCGCCTTGCGGTAGCGCTTCGAGCCCGGCCTGCCCAGGTTCCCGGCTCTCAGGTTGGCCTTCAGCGTGACGTACGCGTCGCAGGTCTTCTTGATGACGTGCTGGACGGCCTGCGCACCCAGCCCCCACCGCGCCTTGATCTCACCGTAGGTGTGCTCGCGCAACGCGAAGTTCCGCTTCGCATCCTTCTCGAACGCCACACTGCTGGCCCAGGTCGCCGCCTCGTTGCAGGCGCGCAGGGTCGCCTGAAGTGCCGCCGCCTGCACGGGCATCGGCAGCAGTCTGACCTGCACCACAAGCTTCACGATCACCAAACGTACACACGCGTACGGCCGCCCGCCGTACGTTCACCATGCGTCACCCGACCGAGTGAGCCTGCCCCGCGCGGCAGCCCCCGGCCCCGCCGGACACGGCACCCGGCCGCTCCGCTGCCGGGCAACCAACAGCGATACCGCGGCACCAGCCGGTCGCAGTCGGCGGTGCCCTCGTAGGCCAGGGCCGGCGCGACCGCCGCGCAGTCCTCGACGTCGACCGCTAGGCCGTCCGCAGGAACCTGTCGAGGACGTGGACGCCGAAGTGCAGCGCCTCGACCGGAACCCGTTCGTCGACCCCGTGGAAGAGGGCCTGGTGGTCGAGGCCCTGCGGGAGCTTCAGCGGTGCGAAGCCGTAGCCGGTGATGCCGAGCCGCGAGAACTGCTTGGCGTCCGTGCCGCCGGACATGCAGTACGGCACCACGTGCCCCTCGGGCGCGAACTCCTCGACGGCGGCGCGCATCCGGGCGAAGACCGGCGCGTCGACCGGTGCCTGGAGGGCGACTTCGCGGTGCTGGAACTCCCAGTCGACGTCCGGGCCGGTGAGTTCGTCGATGGTCGCACGGAACTCGTCCTCGGCGCCCGCGAGACAGCGGCCGTCGACGAACGCGACGGCCTCGCCGGGGATCACGTTGATTTTGTAACCGGCGTCCAGCATCGTCGGGTTGGCGCTGTTGCGCACGGTGGCCTCGACGAGGGCGGCGGCCGGGCCGAGCTTCTCCAACAGGCCGTCCACGTCGCGCAGATCGGTCTCGATGCCGTACAGCGCGGCGAGTTCGGTGAGGGCGGCGCGAACGGTCGGGGTGAGCCGGAGCGGCCACGGGTGCCCGCCGACGCGGGCGACGGCCGCGGCCAGCCGGGTCACTGCGTTGTCCCGGTTGACCTTGGAGCCGTGTCCGGCGCGCCCGCGCGCGGTGAGCTTCAGCCAGGCCGTGCCGCGCTCGCCCGCGGCGATGGGGTAGATCTCGCGTCCGGCGCCGTCGTGGAAGGTGAACGCGCCCGATTCGCCGATGGCCTCGGTGCAGCCCTCGAACAGCCCCGGATGGCGGTCGGCGAGGAACCCGGAGCCGTCCTCGGCGGTGGCCTCCTCGTCGGCGGTGAAGGCGATGAGAAGGTCGCGCCGGGGCCGCACGCCCTGCCGCGCCCAACCCCTGAGCACGGCCAGGATCATCGCGTCCATGTTCTTCATGTCGACGGCGCCGCGCCCCCACACCACCCCGTCGCGCACCTCCCCGGAGAACGGGTGCACGCTCCAGTCGGCGGCCTCGGCGGGGACGACGTCCAGATGGCCGTGGACCAGCAGCGCGTCGGCGGTCGGATCGGCGCCCTCGACCCGGGCGACGACGTTGGTGCGCCCGGGGGTGCGTTCGAGCAGCGTCGGCTCGACGCCCGCCTCGGCGAGCAGCGCGGCCGCGTACTCGGCGGCGGGCCGCTCCCGGCAGTCCCCGCCGCCCCGGTTGGCGGTGTCGATACGGATGAGGTCGGAGGTGAACCGCACGACCTCGTCCCGTGCCTGCGCGTCAGCCATGCCGCTCCCGCTCCTGCCCACACCCGTGGCCGTGGCCGTGCCTGTGCTGCTCAGCCATACTGCTCCTCGATCGCGGCCGCGACGATCGTGGTGACCGCCTTGAAGGCACGGATGCCCTCATACATGGTTGCGCTGGTGTACGCGACCTTCCGCTCGCCGATGCGGGCGACACCGGGCACGAGGGTGGCCGTCATCGCGAGGTGCTCGGCGTCGAACTCCACCGCGACGGTGAACGGCCCACCGCTGACCGGTTCCTGACGGACTGCCAGCTGTGCCGCCTCCTTTGCCGCCGCCCGGATGTCGGTGGCGGTGCGGGCCGGCGTACGGCACACGGCGGCGTACCGGGAGACATGGTCCTTCACCGCGACCTTCAGCGCCCCGGGCGCGTACCCGAGCGCGTCCTCGCAGGCCAGGTCGTCGCCGGTGATCAGGACGACCGGCACGCCGTACTCGGCGACGACATGCGCGTTGAGCAGGCCCTCGCTGGCCCGTACGTCGTTCAGCCACACGCCGGTGATCGAGTTCGCGAGGTAGGTGTGGGCGAGGACGCCCTCCATGCCGGCGCCCGCGTGGTAGCCGACGAACGCGATGCCGCCGACGTCGCCGTGCTGGACGCCCTCCACCATGGAGAGGGACTTGTGCCGGCCGGTGAGCAGCTCCACCCGCTCGTCGAGCTGTTCGAGGAGCAGGTTGCGCATGGTCGAGTGGGCCTCGTTGACGAGGACCTCGTCCGCCCCGCCGTCGAAGAAGCCCAGCGCTGCGGCGTTGACGTCCGAGGTGAACATCGACCGGCACCGCTCCCATTCGGCGGTGCCAGGCAGCACGTCGGCAGGCCAGGTGACACCGGTGGCGCCCTCCATGTCGGCGCTGATGAGGATCTTCACGTCGGGCCCCGTCCACTCCAGGAGTACCCGAGCCTAGGGCCTGTCCGACGGATCGCGCCGCAGGAGCGGGGTGTGGCGGTGACATGGCCCGGAAATACCCCAGGGGGTATCTCTGTTCACGGGAGATGCCAGATACCCCCCCGGGGTAATTCTCGGCTTCTGTGAAGGAGTGGGTGTGCCGTGTTCCGTGTCGACGCTCTCGAGACCGAGGGGCTGGGCAATCGCAGCCATCTGGCGGGCGGCGGCAGCATCCTGGCCGTCCCGCGCCGGTCTACCTGCTCGGTTTCAGCCCGGTCGCGGCGACCACCGCGGGCCTGGTCATCGTCATCGCCACGGCGGTCACCGCACTCCTCGCGCACGCGCGGGCCGGGGCGGTGCGCCGGCGGGCGGGGCTGCTGTTCGCGGCGGCCGGTCTGCCGCCGGCCGCGGCTGCGGGGGCTCTGTCCTCACGGGTCCCCGAGCCGGTGCTGACGCTGATGTTCGCGGGACTGGCCGCCCTGGCCGCCGTCCGCATGCTGCGCCGCCGCGCCCCGCGCGGCGACGGTCGGGTCTCGGCGGCGCGTGCGGCGGGAGCCGGGGCCGGGCTGGGCGCGGTGACCGGGTTCCTCGGGGTCGGCGGCGGGTTGCTCGCCGTACCCGCGCTGGTGGGCGTGCTGGCCGTGCCGATGAGCGCGGCGGTGGGCACGAGTCTGCCGGTCGTCGCCGCCAACGCGCTGGCGGCCCTCACGGCCCGGGCGTTCACGGCCGTCCACCTGGACTGGACGCTGATCATGCCGTTTCTCGCGACCGCCGTCCTCGGGGCCTGGGACGGCAGACGGCTGGCCGCGAAGGTCTCCGCCGCGACCCTGCAGCGCGTCTTCGGCGGCGTGCTGCAGGCCGTGGCGGTGGGCGTGAGCGCCGTCCGGTGACCGGATACGGATCCCGGGCGCTCAGGCGAGCGACAGGAAGAGCTTCTCCAGGCGGGCCCGCATCTGCGCGGAGTTCCGGATCTCCGGGTCCTCACTGGTCATGCACTGCTCCAGCCCGGTCGCGATGATCGCGAAGCCGGCCCGGTCCAGGGCCCGGGAGACGGCGGCGAGCTGGGTGACCACGTCCTCGCAGTCACGGCCCTCCTCGATCATCCGGATCACACCCGCGAGTTGCCCCTGGGCGCGCCGCAGCCGGTTGAGCGCCGACTTCAGTTCCTCGGCCGACATGTCGAGTTGCACATTTCCTCCTCCATGACCCGCATACACCTATGCGACCCCACATACCCCCATGGGTATCCTACCCGTGCGGACAACACCCCGTCGAAAGGTTCTGTTCCGTGACCCACCCCGCGATCGACCGTACGACCGCCCCCGCATCCACCCCGTGTCCACCCCTGCCGGCCTGACCGTCGCCCAGGCCGCCACCCGGCTCCACGAGTTCACCGTGATCGGCGCGGGCCTGTCTTCTCGGCGGCGACCGACACCTGCGGCATGGCCGCCCTGCCGGCCCGGCTCCCGCACAACCGGCCGCCCAAGGACGCCCTTTCTTTCGAGGAGACGTTGGTGCGGCTGGCCGCCCCCGTGTTGTGATCTGCGCACACAAGCCTGCACCGCTTTGACACGAACGGGGATCCGCTCATGACCACGCACACGACGCTGCCACCGGAGCGCTTCGAGGCCGACCGGCCTCATCTGCGCGCCGTCGCCTACCGCATGCTGGGCTCGCTCGGCGAGGCGGAGGACGCCGTACAGGAAACCTGGCTCAGGGCGGCCGGGGCGGACATCGGTGCGGTGGAGAACCTCAGCGGGTGGCTGACCACGGTGGTGGGCCGGGTGTGCCTGAACATGCTGCGCTCCCGTAGAACGCGGCCGGAGGTCCCACTCGACGAGCGGGTGAGCGAGCCCGCCGTCGGCCCCGGGGAGGGCGGCGATCCCGAGGAGGAGGCGCTCCTCGCCGACTCGGTCGGGGTCGCGCTCCTCGTCGTCCTGGACGCCCTGGCCCCGGCCGAGCGGCTCGCGTTCGTGCTGCACGACCTGTTCTCCGTGCCGTTCGACGACATCGCCCCGATGATCGAGCGCACCCCGGCCGCCACGCGGCAACTGGCCAGCCGGGCCCGCCGACGCGTCCGGGGATCCGCGCCCGCGGATGCGCCCACCGCCGTTCCCGCCGCCGTTCCCGCCGACGACCGCGTCCGGCAGCGCGAGGTCGTCGAGGCGTTCCTGGCCGCCACGCGCGGCGGCGACTTCGAGGCGCTGCTCGCCCTGCTGCACCCGGACGTGGTCCTCACCGCCGACCGTTTCGTCGTCCCGACGCCCGAGCCCGTCACGGTCGGCGGGGCCCGGCCCGTGGCCGAGGGCGCGATGGCGGCGACCGGCCGCGCCCGGTTCACCGGCCTCGCCCTGCTCGACGGCCGGGTCGGCCTGGCGATGGCGCCGCAGGGCAGGCTGCGGCTGGTCCTGATGTTCACGATCACCGAGGGCGGGATCACCGGGATCGACGTGGTGGCGGACCGGGAGCGACTGGACGGCATCGAGGTGGCGGTGCTCGACGCCGTCGGGATCGACGACTGACCCCACGGGTGGGGGGCGACCGGAGTTCCCGGCCGCCCCCCACCCGCCCGTTCGTCAGAACGCCAGCACCAGCGAGGCCACGACCGGCGCCGCGTAGACCAGCGGGAACAGCGCGTGCGAGAACCAGCGGGCCCGCAGCACGGTGACGACGGCCCCGAGGAAGTACAGGACCAGACCGGCGGCGGCGAGCACGCCCACCACGGGCACGAACAGCCCCGCCAGCAGCCCGGCCGCGCCGGCGGCCTTGGCCGCGCCGAGGAACGGCCACCACGCACGCGGCACTCCGTAGTCGGCCAGCGGCTTCACCGCCCACTCGGCGCGCAGGAAGACCGAGGCGGCCGAGAAGCCCGCCATGACGGCTCCGACGACGGTGACGACAACATAGGCAGTGGACATGCCAGCAGCTCCTCAGCGGGGGTTTCCGTGCCTTCCTTCACCCCCCTGACACGGCGCGACGCGCGAGTGTGACCGCCACCGACACCCCTTTCGATGTGAGGGCGGTCACAGGGCGCGGGCCGCCACGAACCACTTCGACGGCAGCTCGATACGGGTGCCGTCCGGTGTGACCTCGGTGGTGACGAGCGGCAGTTCACCGGAGGCCAGCACCGTGAGCCCGGCCGCGCGCAGATACTCGGGCACCGCGTCGTCGGCGACCTCGCCGGGGGCGATGCCGTGCCGGAGGATCGGCGCGAGCTTCGCCGGCGGACCAGCCGGGCCCTGCGCCAGCGAGCCGAGGACGGGGCGGGCGGCTTCCGACAGTTCGACGAGGAACGCCCGGCCGCGCTCCCCCACCAGCGTGGCTATCCCCTCCACCAGCGGCTGCCGGTCGTCGGGCTCGCACTGGTGCAGGACGCCCCTCATATAGACGTTGGCGTCCCCCAGTTCGGTGTGCAGGGTGTCGGCCGCGCCCTTCTCGGCCGCGTCCAGCAGCCGGTACGTCGCCAGTCCGGCGGGGTCGGTGCGCCGGGCGTGATCGAGGGCCGCGGCGGCGAGATCGGCGCCGACCACATGCGGGAAGCGGTCGGCGAAGTACCGGGTCTGGGTGCCGTTGCCGCAGCCGAGATCCACCAACGCCAGCCCCGCGTCGACGATATGGGGTTCGAAGAAGGCCAGGTGCACGGCGGAGGTCACGCGTGGATCCGCGTCCCAGAACACCCCGCCCGGCTCGTCCGGGGCCTCCCGCCAGAAACCCTCCCACGCCTCCCGGTACCGACTCGCCACGCTCATGCACAACTCCCCAGGATGCAAGGCCGATCCGCCGTAAGTGACGGGCGAGTACGGTTTATCGCTCCGGGGGGCCCGCTACAAGCAGGCAGCGCATTCCTTCACTCCGCCTTCGACATCCGTACGCCGTCGCGCACCCCGTCCTGGGGGCGGCCGGTGGTCAGCGGCGCGGCAGCGTCAGCTCGAACCAGACGGACTTCCCGGCCCCCGTACGGCTGGCGCCCCACTCGCGGGCCAGCGTGCTCACCACGCGCAGCCCCCGCCCGAACTCGTCGCCGGGCCCGGCGCTCAGCAGGGTCGGCAGTTCGTGATCGTCGTCGTCGACCTCGCACAGCAGCGTGTCGCCGCGTACGAGGCGCAGGGCCACGGGCTGCCGGTGGGAGTGCCCCAGGGCGTTGGTGACGAGTTCGCTGACCATCAGCTCGGCCGCGTCGGCCACTTTCGCCAGCCCCCAGTCGTGGAGTTGCTCACGGACCACCGCGCGGGCCCGGCTCACCTCGGCCGGGTCCATGCGCAGCCGCCATTCCGCGACGTCGTCCGGCTCGATGCCGTTGAGCCGGGTCATGAGCAGAGCCACGTCGTCCTTGCGGCCGCCACGCGTGTTGAGGGCGCGGATGATGGTGTCGCAGGCGTCGTCCATGGCGGCGGCCGGGTGGGCGGCGGACTCGCAGAGCGTCGCCAGGCCCACGCCGATGTCCTCGCCGCGCACCTCCACCAGACCGTCGGTGCACATGACCAGCCGGTCGCCCGGCTCCACGCGCACGCGGACCGCCTCGAAGGGCACCCCGCCGACGCCGATGGGCGCGCCGGTGGGCAGGTCGAGGAGTTCGCTGCGGCCGTCGACGGCACGCACCAACACCGGTGGGATGTGGCCCGCGTTGGCGAGGTGCAGTTCGCTCTCGATCGGGTCGTAGACCGCGTACAGACAGGTCGCGAGGTAGGTGTCGCCGAGCCGTTGCGCCAAGTCGTCGAGATTGCGCAGGAGTTGGGCGGGCGGCAGGTCCAGGGCGGCCATGGTCTGCACGGCCGTGCGCAACTGGCCCATCATGGCGGCCGAGTTGAGGCCGTGGCCCATGACGTCGCCGACGACGAGGGCGGTGCGGGCGCCGGGCAGCTTCACCGAGTCGAACCAGTCGCCGCCGACGCGCCCCAGCAGCGTGCCCGGCAGATAGCGGGTGGCGATGTCGCAGCCCGCCATGCGGGGCGGGATGTGCGGCAGCATGCTGTCCTGGAGGGTCTCGGCGACGCTCTCCTGGTAGGTGTACATGCGCGCGTTGTCGAGCACGAGGCCCGCGCGGGCGGCGAGTTCGGCGCCGGTGACGCGGTCCATGTCGTTGAAGACGGCGCGCTCGGGGTGGCGCAGCAGGATCATGAAGCCGAGGACGACGTTACGGGCCTTCAGCGGGACGACGAGCATGGAGCGGCCGGTGATGAGGGGCCGGATGTCGCGTTTCTCGAACTGCGAGGCGATGGCGTGGCCCATCTGCTCGCTGATGCGCGGCACGAGGACGGGTTCGCCGGTGGTCATGCACTGGAAGAACGGGGTGTGCGCGGGGAAGGGCATGGCCTCGCCGACGGGCACCACGTCGTCCCAGCGGCCGGGCTCGTCGGTGTGCTCCAGGGCGACCCGGTGCCACATGGTGGTCGTGTCCGGCACGCCGTCGGGGAACCCCTCGCCGGCGACGACCTGTTCGCGCAGATAGGTGCCGGCGACGTCGGTGAAGCGCGGGACGACGGCTCTGCTGACCTCGACGATGGTGCGGGACAGGTCGAGGGAGGTGCCGATCTTCCCGCTGACCTCGTTGAGGAACTCAAGGCGTTCGCGGACGGCGACGTACTCGAGGTCCTCCCTGTCGTCGGCCAGGTCCTCCGGGAGGGGCGTCCCTTCGGCGACGGCGCGGGCGGCCCGCTCGCGGCGGACCCTGCGTTCGACGCGCCGGGCGACGCCCCAGTCGGGGGTCACGGGCACCCGGTCGCTCTGGCTGAACTCCAGGACGGGATAGCCGAGTTCGAGGATCTGCGCGACGATACGGGCGCTTTCGCCGACGCTCATGCTGGGCAGGATCTCGGGCAGCCGGCGGGCGAGGTCCTCGGCGCCGGGGAAGTCGGTGTGCAGGGCGAAGCCGGGGGCGATGCGTTCGACGGCCGCCCGGTCCGCCGGATCGTCGCTGTGCAGCGCCGCCGCGTCCGCGGCCAGCACCAGCAGCCGTTCCGTTCCCGGTCCGACCAGCGGGTAGGCCCACCACAACACGTCGACGCGGTCGCCGTCGCGCTCGGGCACGGTCAGCCGGGCCCGCCCGGCGGCCGGGTAGCCGAGACCCCGGTCGAGGGAGGAGTCCAACCCGGGCCCGGGACCGTCGTAGGCGCCGTAGCCCCCGGCCGTCCCGTATCCGGCGTCCGGAAGGTCGTCCTCGGGGTCGGGGAGCGCGCCGGAGACGGGGAGCAGATCGATCGCGGGCCGGCCGATCGCCTCCTCCTTGGCGGCGCCGAAGAGCCGGCGTGCGCCGGTGCTCCAGTGGGAGACGAGGCCCTCGCGGTCCACCACGACCACGGCCAGCGGGACGCGCCCGGCGTCGGCCACGCCGTCGGCCGTCTCGCCCCCTGCTCCGCGGCTGGGAGGTGCGTCCCTCTCGGTGCCACGGTCCATGGCCCAGGCCCTCTCTCCCCAGAGCTACGCAAGATCTGTCCCGCAGTCCCCACCGTACGGTGCGCGTCCGTCGGCATGTGCGGCAATGATGGAATTGGTTTCACCGGGGTGCGCCGGGGTACGCCGCACGTCCCGGGCCCGGACGGGCCGGTCAGTCCGCGTGGCCGAGCTGCAGGTCGCGTTCGGTGCGGCCGCCGCCCGCCAGGTGCAGGACGGTGGCGAGGGGCGGGTAGCCGGTGGCGATGACGGTGTACTCGCCGGAGGACAGGTCGACGAAGCGGAACACCCCGTCGGAGCCCGTGGTGAGGGTGTCCACGACGTTGCCCGCAGCGTCCAGGACGGTCACACGCGCGTCCTCGACGGGGCGCCCGCCGGTGGCCCGGACCGTGCCGCGCAGTACGGCGCCGCCGGCGAGTTCGACGTCCTGGCGGGTCTCGTGGGAGGCCTGGACGCTGACCGGCAGGGCGGCCGGACGGAAAGCGGGCGCACCGGCGGCGAGGGTGTACTCCCCGGCGACGAGCTCGGTGATGACGTAGCCGCCCTCGCGACCGCTGCGGGTGCTGGCGACGACCTCGCCGTGGACGTTGGTGAGGGTGACGGTGGCCTCCCGCACCGGGGAGCCGTCCGCGGTGACGATGTTCCCGGCGAGGCGGCCCGCGCCACCGAGGACGATGCCCACTTCGACGGGGCGTTCGCCGACGGTGACGGAGACGGCCTGCGGCTGGTGGCCGCCGGCGGCGGCGATCAGGACGTACGCGCCGGAGCCGGGCGTGGCCAGCGCGTACCGTCCGTCCTCGCCGCTCGCGCCCCGGCCGACCTGGCGGCCCGTCACATCGATGAGGGTGAGCGCCGCGCGGGGCACGACGCTCCCGTCGGGGTGCTGCACCGTGCCGCAGAGGGGGATTCCGGCGGTGTACGGCGCCCGGGCCTGCAGGACCGGCGTGGGCGCGGACACGAGCTCCGTTTCGGCGGCGTTGTGGGACACCAGCGGTTTCTCCTTGAGGAAGCAGGCGATGAGCAGCCCGAGGACGAGCACCGGTACGAGGTAGAGGAAGATCCGCGGCATGGCGTCGGCGTACGCCCGGATGCAGGCGTCGCGCAGCGCCGGGGGCAGTGCGTGCACGAGCTGCGGGGTGAGGGACTCGGGGTCCGGGAGGCCGGCGCCGGCACGAGCGGGCAGGGTCTCGCGCAGCGCGTCGGCGAGCCGGCCGGCGAAGAGGGTGCCGAAGACCGCCGCGCCGACGCTGCCGCCGATCTGCCGGAAGTAGTTGTTGGCGCTGGTGGCGGTGCCCAGGTCGGCGGGGCGCACGGAGTTCTGCACGGCGAGGACGAGGACGGGCATCGCCAGGCCGATGCCGGCGCCGAGGACGGCCATCCAGAGGCTGTACTGCAGCCGGGGCGTGTCGGCCTGCAGCCGGGACAGCAGCCACATGCCGAGGGCGGCGAGGGCGCTGCCGAGGACGGGATAGATCTTGTAGCGGCCGGTGTGGGTGATGAGTTGCCCGGACAGGACCGAGGCGCCGACGATGCCGCCCATCATGGGCAGCATGAGCAGCCCGGACTCGGTGGCGGAGGCCCCGTCGACCATCTGCAGGAAGGTCGGCAGATAGCTCGCGGCGCCGAACAGCGCGACGCCGATCACCAGGCCCACCAGTGCGGTGACGTTGAAGACGGGGTCCCTGAACAGCCGCAGCGGGATGAGGGGTTCGGCGGCAATGCCCTCGACGACGAGGAAGAAGACGGCGGCGGCGGCCGCGCCCGCGCCGAGACCGACGACGACGCTCGAGTCCCAGGCGTACTCGGTGCCGCCCCAACTGGTCAGCAGCACCAGGCAGGTGGAGGCGACGGCGAGCAGCAGGGCGCCGAGGACGTCGAACCGGGGTTTCGCGGTCGGCTTCGGCAGCTTCAGCACGACGGTGACGACGGCGAGGGTGACGAGTCCGAAGGGCACGTTGATGTAGAAGCACCAGCGCCAGGAGAGGTGGTCCGTGAAGTAGCCGCCCAGCAGCGGTCCGGCGACCGAGGCGAGGCCGAACGCGGCGCCGATGAGGCCCATGAACCGGCCGCGCTGCCGGGGCGGCACGATGTCCGCGATGATCGCCTGCACGCCGATCATGAGCCCGCCCGCGCCGACGCCCTGGACGGCCCGGAAGGCGATCAGCTGATCCATGGTCTGCGCCCGCCCGGCGAGCGCGGAGCCGAGGACGAAGACGACGATCGCGAACTGGAAGACGCCCTTGCGGCCGAGGAGGTCGCCGAGCTTGCCGTAGACGGGCAGTCCGACGGTGGCGGTGAGCAGGTAGGCGGTGATCGCCCAGGACATCCGGTCCAGGCCGTGCAGTTCACCGACGATCTTCGGCAGCGCGGTGGCGACGATCATCTGCTCCAGCGCCGCGAGCAGCAGCGCGAGCATGAGGGCGAAGAAGACCAGCCGCACCCGGCGGCCGCTCGGTCCGCTCCCGGCGGCCGACGCCCCTGGCGGGTCCTCCGCTTCCGCGGGACGTGCCGTGACCGGCTCGTCCTGCACCAGAGTGATCCCGCCCATGTCCCGCTCCCCTCGTCGCACCTGCCACACAATTCCCGCGTAAAGCGACAACCACGAGCAAGCGCGACGAGTTACGGCGCCATCCCGGTCACAAGGGAGATCCACTCGAACCAGTGAAGGGGATCAACGCGCAGGGAGCGCACGGGTGTTGATCTACTTCTCGACCTCGGTGGCGAGGTTGGCGAGGATCACGTCGTAGATCCGGCCGAGGCCCTTGGGCGCGAAGGTCCGCTCGAAGAAGCCGCCGATGCCGGTGGCGCCGTCCCAGGTGGTGGTGACGACGACCCGGGAGGCGCCCTCGCCGGCCGGGGTGACGCGCCAGACGGTGACCATCGAGGAGTTGCGGTCCTTCTCGACGAGCTCGCCGTCGGTCGGCTCGGCGACCTCCAGGAGGCAGTCGCGCACGCGCTTGCTGGTGGCCTGGAGTTTCCAGTGGACGAGGGTGCCCTCGCCGTCACCGCCCTCGCGCACCTCGTACTCGCTGAAGTGCTCGGGCAGCAGATTCGCGCGCGTGCCGCTGTAGTCGGCGATGGTGTCGAACACCTTCTCCGGGTCCGCAGCGACGACCCGCTCGGTGGTGGCCTCGACCTGCGCCATGGGGTTCCTCCAGGTCCTTGTTGCTCAGGGTTGCTCAGCTTGCTCAGGTGCGGGGCAAGCCAACCACCCCGGTCCGCAGCCGCCCAAATCGGGGTCACGGAAGCGATCGCCCGGCGATCGAAAAGGACTGCCGAAGGTCCGTCGCACGATCATGGGAACACATGTTCTATTGTGTGGGCAGGGCTACCGAGGAGGCGTCATGCGCTGGGACAACCTCACCGTTCAGACCCGCCACGACCGGGCGGCGGACGCCGTGCTGTTCGGTGCGGACACGGTCACGACCAGGACGTTCGACACGCCCGAGTTCGCCGGCATCACGTTCCACGAGATCCGGGCCCGCTCGATCCTCAACCGGGTGCCGGGCGCTTCCCGGATGCCGTTCGAATGGACCGTGAACCCCTACCGGGGCTGCACGCACGCGTGCGTCTACTGTTTCGCCCGCAAGACGCACAGCTATCTCGACCTCGACACCGGCGTCGGCTTCGACACCCAGATCGTCGTCAAGGTGAACGCGCCGGAGCTGCTGCGCCGCCAGCTGGCCTCCCCCCGCTGGCAGGGGGAGCACATCGCGATGGGCACCAACGTCGACTGCTACCAGCGCGCGGAGGGCCGCTACCGGCTGATGCCGGGCATCCTGTCCGCCCTGCGCGAGCGGGCGAACCCCTTCTCGATCCTGACGAAGGGCACGCTGATCCTGCGCGACCTGGACCTGCTGCGGCAGTCCGCCGAGGTGACCGACGTGGGCGTCTCGGTCTCCGTCGGCTTCACCGACACCGAGCTGTGGCGCACCGTCGAGCCGGGCACCCCGGCCCCGCAGCGCCGCCTGGACGTCGTACGGACCCTCACCGACCACGGCATCGGCTGCGGGGTGCTGATGGCACCGGTGATCCCGTTCCTCGGCGACGAGCCGGCCCAGCTGCGCGCCACCGTGCGGGCGATCGCGGCCGCCGGGGCCACCTCCGTCACCCCGCTGGCGCTGCATCTGCGCCCCGGCGCCCGCGAGTGGTTCATGGCCTGGTTGGGGCAGCACCACCCGCACCTGGTGCGCCGTTACGAGCGGCTGTACGCGGACGGCGCGTACGCCCCGAAGTGGTACCAGCGGCGGATCACCCGTCAGGTCCACGAGCTGGCCGAGGAGTACGGCATCGGCCCCACGCGCGCGGGGATGCCCCGCCGGATCGCGCAGCCCGACCCGACCGACCCCACTGAGCCGGACGGGTCGGCCGGGGCCGTCGGACCGGCCGTCGGGGCCGCCGGGGCCGGGCCGGTCCAACTCACGCTGATCTGAGCGCGTTCGAGCGCATCCGGCAACCCGAACGGGTCAAGTAACGCCGGAACAGGTTCTTCCGGACGATCTTTTCGGGACGATGCGGCGAGGGCCGTGACCTGCACGGTCCGTCCGTTTCCGTCCCTTGCGTCCCGGGAGCACTCATGAACAAACGCGCAGCCGTGCTGTGCGCTGCCGCCGCCATCGTGGCCGGGACGGTCACGGCCGTGCCCGCCGGAGCGAGCCCGTCGCACCCCGCGGCGTCCGCCCGCGCGGCGAAGCTCTCCTGGAAGAGCTGCGCCACCACCGACCAGCCGCGCCTGCAGTGCGCGTCCCTGAAGGTGCCGCTCGACCACGAGCAGCCGGGCGGGAAGCAGATCACGCTGGCGCTGTCCCGTGTCCCGCACACCGCGAAGACGTACCAGGGACCGCTGCTGGTCAACCCCGGCGGCCCCGGCGGCCGGGGGCTGAGCCTCGCCGGATTCGTCGCCTCGGCACTGCCGAAGGCGGTGGCGGCCCAGTACGACGTCATCGGCTTCGACCCCCGCGGAGTCGGCAGGAGCACCCCCGCGCTGAACTGCAAGCCCGGCCACTTCGCCCCGGTCCGCCCGGACTCCGTGCCGAGCACGGGGGCGATCGAACGGGCCAACCTCAAGCGCGCCCGGTCGTTCGCCGCGGCCTGCGGCAAGAAGTACGCGAGCGTCCTGCCGTACATCGACACGCTCAGCGCGGCGCGCGACATGGACGCGATCCGGGCCGCCGTCGGCACGCGGCAGTTGAACTACTTCGGCTATTCGTACGGCACCTACCTCGGCGCGGTGTACGCCAAGCTCTACCCGCAGCGGGTGCGCCGCCTGGTCCTGGACTCGGTCGTCGACCCCACCGGGGTCTGGTACGAGGACAACCTCACCCAGGACCTGGCCTTCAACGACCGCCACCGCGCCCTGATGGCCTGGATCGCCAGGTACGACAAGAGGTACAAGCTCGGCGCCGACCCGGCCGGGGTCGAGGCCAAGTGGTACGCGATGCGGGCAGCTCTGGCCAAGAAGCCGGCCGGCGGCAAGGTGGGCGCCTCGGAGCTGGAGGACACCTTCATGCCCGGCGGCTACTACAACGGCTACTGGCCCCACCTCGCCGAGGCGTTCGCCGCGTATGTGAACGCCAAGGACGACGATCCGCTGGTCGAGGCGTACGAGAACTTCGCCGCCGTCGACTCCGCGGGGGACAACGGCTACAGCATCTACACCTCCGTGCAGTGCCGGGACGCCTCCTGGCCGCGCGAGTGGCACCAGTGGCGCACGGACAACTGGTCGGTGTACGCGAAGGCGCCGTTCATGACCTGGAACAACGCCTGGTACAACGCACCGTGCGCGTTCTGGCCGGGCGAGCCCCAGGAGCCGCTGAACCTCGTCAACGACGATCTGCCGCCGGTCCTGCTGTTCCAGGCGACGAACGACGCGGCCACCCCCTACGAGGGCGGCGCGACGGTCCACGCACTGCTGCGCGACTCCAGCCTGGTCGTCGAGGAGGGCGGCCAGAACCACGGCATCACAATGAGCGGGAACACCTGCCTGGACAAGCACCTGGCGAAGTACCTGAGCGACGGCACCGTGCCGCGCGGGACGGGCGGGACGGGCGGGGTCGACGCGGTGTGCCAGGCGCAGCCCGACCCGAAGCCGCTGGGCGCGAGGGTCGCCTCGGGCACGGCCCGCGGCGCCGCGCTGCACGGGCTGCTGGGATTCCGTGGCTGACGCGCGGCTGACGTGTGGCTGACGTAGAGCGTGTGAGGGGGCTCCGCGAGGTCGTCATCGGCCGAGCGGAGCCTTCACGCCGCCAGGGGAACGGCTTCGTGGTCAGAGCACGGGGTCGGCATACGTTCGGAACCGCAGGTACACGCCTATGTCCGCGGGGAGTTGCGGTGAGATCGTCCGGTAGCTGCACAACTCCTGCAGCCCCCCGGTGTCCTCGGGCAGTCCCGCCGTCAGCTGTCGCAGGATCTCGGCGTGCGGTCGCGGGTCGATGCCCTCCACGTCCATGAGCCGGGCGATGCGCTCGGCCGCCTCCGCGTCGGAACGGGTGTTGTCCGGCAGCCGCAGATAGACGTTGGCCTCCTCGGGGCCGGGCGTGCCCTCCCGGAACGCCAGACAGGTCATCGGCTCGTTGCTCACGGTGCCGCCGTTCCGCCCGTAGATGACGCTTCGCGCCCGGGCCGCCCGGGCCTGCTCATAGCGGTGCGCCATCGCCCCCACGGTGTCCAACTCGCCCATGGGCATGGGGAGATGCCGGTAGTAGACCTTCACCCGGGAGGTGTCTCCGCCGTCCAGGTCGAGGGCCATGAGCTCCAACTCGTGCCCGCGCCCGGCGAGTTCCGCGCCGCGGTGCGCGACCGGCTCCCAGGCGTTTGCCAGGCCCAGCCGGTGCATGGCCTCCGCCATGACGTCGTAGGCGCCGTCCAGGCCGTGCACCTGGGGGTTGAGGTAGACCTTGTAGTGGGGCCGCTTACCCGGCCGCCAGGCCAACGAGTGCCAGAGGGTGGCCCGGTAGCGGTCGGGCGCGGACGTGATGAACAGGTCCTCGATGCTCAGATAGCGCGCGATGTCCGTCCCGGGGCTTCCGGCGAGTCGACGCGTCAGCTCCCGGCCGGCCTCCTGGCAGCCGAGCGGGGTGCCGTCGGAGCCGAGCGACTCGAAGAGGATGCGGACCTCGGGCCGGCCACCCTTCCAGCTGACGGAGAGTTCGGCGGGGAAGCCGTCGGCGGAGACGAACGAGGGTGGATCGCACCGGGTTCCGACGGGCCGCGTGCCCCACGGGTGGATCACTTCCCTCAGGTCCCGCAGTACGGTCTCCGTCTCCCACTGGTCCACCCCCAGGCCACGGCAGACCGCTGTCCACTTCTCCTCCAGGAACTGCCCGAACGTCTTCGCCGCGTCCTGACGCGGGTCCATGCCGGATATCTCATCGGGAAGTTGCGCACCAGCCACTCTCCATCACCTTCCACAGCCGGACCAACCCGGCCTAGTCCGCGCTCACTTCGGCGGAAGGCGATCTTCCCCTCGGGAGGATATTCGAATCTCGAACTAATTAGCGACAGATGGTGACACGCATGGTCCACCATGGACGCATGAGTGAACTGACCAGGATCCCCGCCCCCGACGGAGTCGCCGCCGCGGCCCAGTACTCCCACGTCGTGACGGGCACCGGCCGTTTCGTCGCCGTCGCAGGTCAACTCCCGCTCGACGAAGACCGCCGACTGGTCGGCGAGGGCGATCCCGAGGCCCAGGCGCGCCAGGTCTTCGAGAACCTGCGGCGCTGCCTCGCCGCGGCCGGCGCCGGCTTCGACGACGTGGTCAAACTCACCTACTTCGTCACGGACATGGCCCACATGCCCGCGATCCGCACGGCCCGCGCCGCACACCTGCCCGACGACCGCCTCCCGGCCGCCTCGGCCGTGCAGGTCGCCGCGCTGGTCCGCCCCGAGTTCCTGATGGAGATCGAGGCGTTCGCGGTGGTGGGCGAGTGAGCGCCCCGGTCGTCGTACGGGACATGGCACTCGCCGACGTCGACCGGGTCTGCGAGATCCGTGTCCGTGGCTGGCAGAGCGCCTACCGGGGCCTGATGCCGCAGTCCTACCTCGACGGGCTGAGCGTCGGCGAGGACGCCGAGCGCCGTCGGGCGCACTTCGGGCGCGGCGGCGCCGAGGTGGTGAACCTGGTCGCGGAGCAGGCGGGAAAGGTGGTCGGCTGGGCCGCCCACGGCGCCTACCGGGACGGTGAAGTCCGCACCGCGGACGCCGAGTTGTACGCGCTCTACGTCGACACCGGGCACATCGGCACGGGCGTCGGCCGTGCCCTGCTGAAGGAGTCGGTCCGGCAGGCCGGCGCCCTCGGCCGTCCCCGCATGTACCTGTGGGTCCTCAGGGGCAACGCCCCGGCCCGCCGCTTCTACGAGCGTGCCGGGTTCCATGCGGACGGTGCCGAGGAGCCCTTCGAGGTGGCGGGCGTCGCCGTGCCCGAGGTGCGGTATCTCAGTCCCCTCCCGGTCTGACGGCTGTCGGCCGGCCGCTCCTCACCGCTGTCGGGGGATCCGCGCCAGCGCGTGCACCGCGGCCTCCGCGAGCGCCGGGTGGGCGAGGGCGTCGTTCAGCACCGGCCGGGCCCGGCCGTCCCCCAGCACGCCGAGCCCCTCCACGCACGCCAGGGCCACCCGCCGGTGGGGGTCGTGCGGCCGCAGCCGCCGGCGCAGCGTCGTGATCAGCGCGGGCACGGACTCGGGCGCCCGCAGGTCCACGAGGAGCCGGACCGGATGCAGGGCGTAGGCGACACGCAGTTCGTTGGTGGCCAGGGCGGCCGCGGCGCGCGCGGTGCGGGGGTCGCCGAGGCGGGCCAGGGCATGGGCGGCGGAGGCGCAGCGCGGCGGGTCGCGGTGGTTGAGCAGCAGGACGAGCGCCTCGAAGGCACGCCGGTCCCCCGCGAGGCCCAGCCGGAACGCGGCCAGCTCCCGGGCCCACAACGGCTGTCCCGACGCGATGAGCACGCCCGCCAGTTCGTCGTGATCGCCCGTGGCCGTCAGCCGCTCGTACAGCGCCGCGCCACCCGACTCCCGCCGTAAACGCTCCGTGAGCATTCGCAACTCTTCGTCCATGACGCGAGCCTAGAGGCTCGGTCGGTCAGGGAGTTACATCACAGCCACCAGGGCTGGCGCGCTCGTTACCCACCGGTTAAGCTCATACGAGCGAATCACCCTTTCGCTTCACCTCCTCGCGGTGGCCTGGTGACGCAGTCGCCGCGAGAAGTCGGTTCGGTACCTCGTACCGCTGTACGACCCGGCCACGGGACAGGGCCGGTCGGATCTCCCGTTCGTCTCCGGGCGTGTGCACGCCCTGGGCGACGGCACCGGGCGTGTGCGCTCGTAGCCCGGCATCACCCGCACTCCTTGCTTTCCGCACCCGTTGCGCCCAGGCCTCGCAGAGGCTCGCTCGGCGTATCCGGGCGCGTTCCCAGTCGTCACCTCATTTCTGGAGTTCCGCGATGGCCGCTCCCCTGTCCGACACCCCTCTGTCCCCGCTCCGGACGATCGCCGTCATCGGCCTCGGCACCATGGGCACCGGTATCACCGAGGTCCTGGCGAAGGCCGGTCGCGAGGTGATCGGCATCGACATCAGCGAGGCGCAGACCGCGCGGTCCCTCGCCGCGCTGGAGGCCTCCACCGACCGTGCCGTGCGGCGCGGCCGGCTCACCGAGCAGGAGCGCACGGCCGTCCTGGCCCGCGTCCGCACCTCCACCGACCTGCGCGCGGCGGCCGGCGCCGACCTGGTCATCGAGGTGGCGCCGGAGTCGTACGAGATCAAGCAGCAGATCTTCCGCGAGCTGGACGGGATCGTGCGGCCCGAGACCGTCCTCGCCACCGGCACCAACGCGCTGTCCGTCACCCGGCTCGCCGCCGACTCCGCCCGCCCGGAGCGGGTGCTGGGCCTGCACTTCTTCAATCCGGCGCCGGCGATGAAGCTGGTTGAGGTCGTCTCCTCGGTGCTGACCGCGCCCGCCGCCGTCACCGCCGTCACCCACCTCGCGCTCGACCTCGGCAAGGAGCCCGTCGCGGTGGGCGACCGGCCCGGGTTCGTCGCCGACGGCCTGCTGTTCGGCTACCTCAACCAGGCCGCCGCGATGTACGAGGCCCGGTACGCCTCCCGCGAGGACATCGACGCGGCGATGCGGCTGGGCTGCGGGCTGCCGATGGGCCCGCTCGCGCTGCTCGACCTGATCGGCGTCGACACGGCCCGCACGGTCCTGGAGGCCATGTACGCCGAGTCCCACGACCGGCTGCACGCCCCCGCCCCGATCCTGGGGCAGCTCAGTGAGGCGGGCTTGACCGGCCGGAAGTCGGGCCGCGGCTTCTACACCTACGACTCCCCCGGCAGCGCGACGGTCGTCCCGGACGCGCTGACGCCCCTGTCCGACGGGGCCGCGGGCGCCGGCCGGCCGGTGCGTTCGGTCGGCGTCGCCGGCTCCGGCACCATGGCCTCCGGCATCGCCGAGGTCTTCGCCAAGGCCGGCTACGACGTCGTCCTCGCCGCCCGCAGCGAGGAGAAGGCCCAGACCGCCAAGGCCCGTATCGGCAAGTCCCTTTCCCGATCCGTCGACAAGGGGCGGCTGACCGCCGAGGCGGCCGCGCGGACCCTGGACCGGATCACCGCCGCCGGCTCCTACGACGCCTTCGCCGACGTCGACCTGGCCGTCGAGGCGGTCGCCGAGGACCTCGCGGTCAAGCAGCAGCTCTTCGCGACGCTGGACAAGGTCTGCAAGCCCGGCGCGGTCCTCGCCACGACGACCTCCTCGCTGCCGGTCGTCGCCTGCGCCCGCGCCACCTCACGCCCGCAGGACGTGATCGGCATGCACTTCTTCAACCCGGCGCCGGCCATGAAGCTGGTCGAGGTCGTGCGCACGGTGCTGACGGCCGAGGACGTCCACGCGACGGTCCGCGAGGTGTGCGTGAACATCAAGAAGCACGCGGTCGACTGCGGCGACCGGGCCGGCTTCATCGTGAACGCGCTGCTCTTCCCGTACCTCAACAACGCGATCAAGATGGTGCAGGAGCACTACGCGTCGCTCGACGACATCGACGCGGCGATGAAGCTGGGCGGCGGCTATCCGATGGGCCCCTTCGAGCTGCTGGACGTCGTCGGGCTCGATGTCTCGCTCGCCATCGAGAAGGTCCTGCACCGCGAGTTCCGCGACCCGGGCCTGGCGCCCGCGCCGCTCCTGGAGCACCTGGTGGCCGCGGGCTGCCTCGGCCGCAAGACCGGCCGCGGCTTCCGCGAATATGCCCGCCGCTGACGGCGTCGGCGACTGGTTCCGAGCGCACGAGGACTGGGGCGGACTGCTCGGCCCCGCTGGCGGACCCCCGCCCGCCGAGGGCGGGGGAAACCCCGGACACGCGCACCGAGCTGCGCACATGCAGTACGTTCGGGTCATGCCCCAGCCCGCCAGGTCCTCACGTACACCAGCCACGCCCGACGCGCCGGAGAGTGCCGCAGGCAGCCGCGCGGCCGCCCAACGGCTCAAGATGCGCCGAGAACTGGCGGCCGCGGCCATGGAGCTGTTCGCGACCAAGGGGTACGAGGCGACCACCGTCGACGAGATCGCGGCCGCCGCCGGGGTCGCCCGCCGCACCTTCTTCCGCCACTTCCGTTCCAAGGAAGAGGCGATCTTCCCCGACCACGACGACACGCTGATCCGGGCCGAGGCGGTGCTCAACGCGGCCCCGGCGCACGAGCATCCGCTCGACACGGTGTGCCGCGGCATCAAGGAAGTCATGAAGATGTACGCGGCCCGGCCGGAGATCTCGGTCGCCCGCTACAAACTGACCCGCGAGGTGCCCACCCTGCGCGAGGCGGAGATCGCGTCGGTGGCCCGCTACGAGCGGCTCTTCACCCGCTATCTGCTCGGCCACTTCGACGAGCACGCCCATGACGACGATGCCAACGACGACCCGCTGCTCGCCGAGGTCGCCGCGTCCGCCGTGGTCACCGCCCACAACCACGTCCTGCGGCGCTGGCTCAGGGCAGGCGGCCAGGGCGACGTCGAGGCCCAGCTCGACCACGCCTTCGCGATCGTGCACAAGACGTTCAGGACGGGCATCGGAGTGGGCCGCAGCAGCGTCGGCGCCCCCGCGCAGGCCCCGGCGACGATCTCCGCGCAGGGCGAGGTCCTGGTGACGGTCGCCCGCACCGACGCCCCGCTGGACGAGGTCATGCGCGCCATCGAGCAGGCCCTCAAGGAGCGCTGAGCCGCTGCCGGGAACCGCTGCCGGGAACCGCTGCCGGAAAGACCCTTCACGCTGTGACGACGGCCACCCCACGGGGTGGCCGTTTTGGCATGTCAGGGCACCTTTTCTCGCGGATTTCAGACCTCGTTCGATCGATCATCGCTCATTTGTTACGTAAAGATTTCAGCTGAGAGGAAGTTCTGGCACTCAGTGCCTTGCGAGGTGACACGCGGTGTCATACGTTGAAGGTGTCCGGGCGGCCGGCGTGCAGAGACCTTTCGTACGTCGGCTGTCCCCGCAAGCACATGGCCTGCGCGCCCGGACGCCTGCGTCACAGGCAACCTCCCGCGCCACAAAGCGCTGCCGAACAGCACCGCCGCCGAACCGACGGCGCTTCCCTCACATCCCTCAGCAGCACCGACGTAACCCTCAGCGCCCCGCCCTCAGGGCGCAGACCGCCGGAGGCAACACCGTGACCATGCAGAAGATCCTGGACGCGATCCAGTCGCCGGACTCGACACCGGACGACTTCGCCGCTCTGCCGCTCCCCGAGTCCTACCGCGCGATCACCGTGCACAAGGACGAGACGGAGATGTTCGCGGGCCTGGAGACCCGCGACAAGGACCCGCGCAAGTCGATCCACCTCGACGAGGTCCCGCTGCCCGAGCTCGGCCCGGGCGAGGCCCTGGTGGCCGTCATGGCCTCCTCCGTCAACTACAACTCCGTGTGGACCTCGATCTTCGAGCCGCTGTCCACGTTCGGCTTCCTGGAGCGCTACGGCCGACTCAGCGAGCTCACCAAGCGGCACGACCTGCCGTACCACGTCATCGGCTCCGACCTCGCGGGCGTCGTCCTGCGCACCGGCCCCGGCGTCAACGCCTGGAAGCCGGGCGACGAGGTCGTCGCGCACTGCCTCTCCGTCGAGCTGGAGTCGTCCGACGGCCACAACGACACGATGCTCGACCCCGAGCAGCGGATCTGGGGCTTCGAGACCAACTTCGGCGGCCTCGCCGAGATCGCGCTGGTGAAGTCCAACCAGCTGATGCCCAAGCCGGGCCATCTCAGCTGGGAGGAGGCCGCCGCCCCGGGGCTGGTGAACTCCACCGCCTACCGGCAGCTGGTCTCCCGCAACGGCGCCGGCATGAAGCAGGGCGACAACGTCCTGATCTGGGGCGCGAGCGGCGGCCTCGGCAGCTACGCCACGCAGTTCGCGCTGGCCGGCGGCGCCAACCCGATCTGTGTCGTCTCCTCGCCGCAGAAGGCGGAGATCTGCCGGGCCATGGGCGCCGAGGCGATCATCGACCGCACCGCCGAGGACTACCGGTTCTGGAAGGACGAGCACACCCAGGATCCGAAGGAGTGGAAGCGTTTCGGCAAGCGCATCCGCGAACTCACCGACGGCGAGGACGTCGACATCGTCTTCGAGCACCCGGGCCGCGAGACCTTCGGCGCGTCCGTCTACGTCACCCGCAAGGGCGGCACCATCGTCACCTGCGCCTCGACCTCCGGCTACAACCACGAGTACGACAACCGCTACCTGTGGATGTCCCTGAAGCGGATCATCGGCTCGCACTTCGCCAACTACCGCGAGGCCTGGGAGGCCAACCGGCTGGTCGCCAAGGGAAAGATCCACCCGACGCTCTCCAAGGTCTACTCCCTTCAGGAGACCGGCCAGGCCGCCTACGACGTGCACCGCAACCTCCACCAGGGCAAGGTCGGCGTCCTGTGCCTGGCCCCCGAGGAGGGTCTGGGCGTGCGCGACGAGGCCAAGCGCGCCCGGCACATCGACGCCATCAACCTGTTCCGTGACGCGTCAGCGGAGCGAACCATCCAACACAGCCGCAACATCTGAGACACCCGAGGTCATAGATGACTGAGCGTCAGCCCGCCGAAGGAAAGCGGGAGAAGGACCGGCCGTGGCTCATGCGCACGTACGCCGGTCACTCCACCGCCGAGGCGTCCAACGAGCTGTACCGGCGCAACCTCGCCAAGGGCCAGACGGGTCTGTCGGTGGCGTTCGACCTGCCCACCCAGACCGGCTACGACTCCGACCACGTCCTCGCCCGCGGCGAGGTCGGCCGGGTCGGCGTGCCGGTGGCCCATCTCGGCGACATGCGCAGGCTGTTCCAGGACATCCCCCTGGAGCAGATGAACACCTCGATGACGATCAACGCCACCGCCATGTGGCTGCTGGCGCTCTACCAGGTCGTCGCCGAGGAGCAGGGCGTCGACATCACCCTGCTCCAGGGCACGACCCAGAACGACATCGTCAAGGAGTACCTGTCGCGGGGCACGCACGTGTTCCCGCCGGGGCCGTCGCTCCGCCTGACCACCGACATGATCGCGTACACGGTCTCCCACATCCCGAAGTGGAACCCGATCAACATCTGCAGCTACCACCTGCAGGAGGCGGGCGCCACGCCGGTCCAGGAGATCGCGTACGCGATGTCGACGGCGATCGCCGTGCTGGACGCCGTCCGGGACTCCGGGCAGGTGCCGGCCGAGAAGTTCGGCGACGTCGTCGCCCGGATCTCCTTCTTCGTGAACGCGGGCGTCCGCTTCGTCGAGGAGATGTGCAAGATGCGCGCCTTCGGCCGTATCTGGGACCAGATCACCCGCGAGCGCTACGACATCGCCGACCCCAAGCAGCGCCGCTTCCGCTACGGCGTCCAGGTCAACTCCCTGGGGCTGACGGAGGCGCAGCCGGAGAACAACGTCCAGCGCATCGTCCTGGAGATGCTGGCCGTGACCCTCTCGAAGGACGCACGCGCGCGTGCCGTGCAGCTCCCCGCCTGGAACGAGGCCCTGGGCCTCCCCCGCCCCTGGGACCAGCAGTGGAGCCTGCGCATCCAGCAGGTCCTCGCCCACGAGAGCGACCTGCTGGAGTACGAGGACATCTTCGAGGGCTCGCACGTCGTCGAGGCGAAGGTCGCGACGCTGGTCGAGGCCTCCCTCGCGGAGATCGAGCGGATCCAGGAGATGGGCGGCGCGATGGCCGCCGTCGAGTCCGGCTACCTCAAGTCGCAACTCGTCTCCTCGCACGCCGAGCGGCGCGCCCGTATCGAGTCCGGGCAGGAGAAGATCGTCGGCGTCAACATCTTCGAGACGACCGAGCCCAACCCGCTCACCGCCGATCTCGACACCGCGATCCAGACGGTCGACCCGGCGGTCGAGGCCCGGGTCATCGCCGCCCTGCAGAACTGGCGCGACACGCGGTACCAGCCGCCCTTCAACCATCCGCGCCCGTGCAAGGCGCTGGAGAAGCTGAAGGAGGCCGCCAAGGGCACCGCCAACCTCATGGAGGCCACCCTGGAGTGCGCCCGCGCCGGGGTCACGACCGGCGAGTGGGCGGGGGCGCTGCGCGAGGTGTTCGGCGAGTTCCGGGCCCCGACCGGGGTCTCCTCGGCGCCGGTGGCGGTGCCGGCGGAGGAGGGCTCGGCCATGGCCGACGTCCGCCGCAGGGTCGATCTGACGGCGAAGGACCTCGGCGTCGGCAAGCTGCGCTTCCTGGTCGGCAAGCCGGGCCTGGACGGGCACTCCAACGGTGCCGAGCAGATAGCCGTGCGCGCGCGTGACGCCGGCTTCGAGGTGGTCTACCAGGGCATCCGGCTGACGCCCGAGCAGATCGTGGACGCCGCGCTGGAGGAGGACGTCCACGCGGTTGGCCTGTCCATCCTGTCCGGCTCGCACGCCCAACTGGTGCCGGATGTCCTCGAACGGCTCCGTGTGGCCGGTGCCACAGACATCCCGGTGATCGCCGGTGGCATCATCCCGAATGGAGACGCCGAACAGCTCAGGGCTGCCGGCGTGGCCGCGGTCTTCACCCCGAAGGACTTCGACATCACCGGAATCATCGGCCGCATCGTCGACGAGATCCGGACAGCGAACCAGCTCGACCCCCTGGAGGTCCCCGCATGACCGTCAACCGTCTGCGTCCCCGCCGCTCGTGTCTCGCGGTCCCGGGCAGCAACCCCCGCTTCCTGGAGAAGGCGCAGGGCCTGGCGGCGGACCAGGTCTTCCTCGACCTGGAGGACGCGTGCGCCCCGCTCGCCAAGCCCGAGGCGCGGCACACCATCGTCAAGTTCCTCAACGAGGGCGACTGGACGGGCAAGACGAGGGTCGTGCGCGTCAACGACTGGACGACCGAGTGGACGTACCGTGATGTCGTGACGGTGGTCGAGGGAGCCGGCCCCAACCTCGACTGCATCATGCTGCCGAAGGTGCAGAACGCCCAGCAGGTCGTCGCCCTGGACCTGCTGCTGACGCAGATCGAGAAGACCATGGGCTTCGAGGTCGGCAAGATCGGCATCGAGGCGCAGATCGAGAACGCGCAGGGCCTGAACAACGTCAACGAGATCGCGCAGGCCTCCCCGCGCATCGAGACGATCATCTTCGGCCCGGCCGACTTCATGGCGTCGATCAACATGAAGTCGCTGGTCGTGGGCGAGCAGCCGCCCGGCTATCCGGCGGACGCCTACCACTACATCCTGATGAAGATCCTGATGGCCGCCCGTGCCAACGACCTCCAGGCGATCGACGGCCCCTACCTGCAGATCCGCAACGTCGACGGCTACCGCGAGGTCGCCCGGCGCGCCGCCGCCCTCGGCTTCGACGGCAAGTGGGTGCTGCACCCGGGCCAGGTCGAGGCGTCCAACGAGATCTTCTCGCCCTCGCAGGAGGACTACGACCACGCCGAGCTGATCCTGGACGCGTACGACTACTACACGTCCGAGGCGGGCGGCAAGAAGGGCTCGGCGATGCTCGGCGACGAGATGATCGACGAGGCCAGCCGCAAGATGGCGCTGGTCATCTCCGGCAAGGGACGCGCGGCCGGCATGCGGCGCACGTCGAAGTTCGAAACCCCCGTCGACTGAGGAGCCCTGAGCGCGATGCAGTTCGGACGCACCTATGAGGAGTTCGAGGTCGGCGCGACGTACAAGCACTGGCCGGGCAAGACGGTCACGGAGTACGACGACCACCTGTTCTGTCTCCTCACCATGAACCACCACCCGCTCCACATGGACACCAACTACGCGGAGAAGACGACCGACTTCGGCAAGAACGTCGTCGTCGGGAACTACATCTACTCCCTGCTGCTCGGCATGTCCGTGCCGGACGTCTCCGGCAAGGCCATCGCCAACCTGGAGATCGAGTCGCTCAAGCACGTCGCGCCGACGTTCCACGGGGACACGATCTACGGTCAGACGACCGTGCTGGACAAGTGGCCGTCGAAGTCGAAGAACGACCGCGGCATCGTCCACGTCGAGACCAAGGGCTACAAGCAGGACGGCACGCTGGTCTGCGTGTTCCGCCGCAAGGTGCTGGTGCCGACCGAGACGTACATCAAGGAGCGCGGCGGCGAGCAGCCCGGCCGCCCGGAACTTCAGGAAGGCTGATCGATGGCCCGCCTCGCCCAGACCGCCGGTCTGACCGACGTCCAGCAGGAGATCCTCTCCACCGTCCGCGACTTCGTGGACAAGGAGATCATCCCCGTGGCGACCGAGCTGGAGCACCGCGACGAGTACCCACAGACGATCGTCGACGGTCTCAAGGAGTTGGGCCTGTTCGGCCTGATGATCCCCGAGGAGTACGGCGGTCTAGGCGAGTCGCTCCTCACCTACGCCCTGTGCGTGGAGGAGATCGCCCGCGGCTGGATGTCCGTCTCCGGCATCATCAACACGCACTTCATCGTGGCGTACATGCTCAAGCAGCACGGCACGCAGGAGCAGAAGGACCACTACCTGCCGCGCATGGCGGCCGGCGACATCCGGGGCGCGTTCTCCATGTCGGAGCCGGCCCTCGGCTCGGACGTGTCCGCGATCACGTCGAAGGCGGTGAAGGACGGCGACGAGTACGTCCTCAACGGCCAGAAGATGTGGCTGACGAACGGCGGAACGTCCTCGCTGGTGGCCGTTCTCGTGCGAAGTGACGAAGGACACCCCGAGGGCACCGCGCCCCACAAATCGATGACGACCTTCCTGATCGAGAAGGAGCCCGGCTTCGGTGAGGTCCGCCCGGGCCTGACCATCCCGGGCAAGATCGAGAAGATGGGCTACAAGGGCGTCGACACGACCGAGCTCATCATGGACGGCCTGCGGCTTCCCGCCGATCGGGTGCTCGGCGGGGTCACCGGCCGAGGTTTTTACCAAATGATGGACGGCGTCGAGGTTGGGCGCGTCAATGTCGCGGCGCGTGGCTGCGGCGTCGCACAGCGTGCGTTCGAGCTGGGCGTGCGGTACGCCCAGCAGCGTCACACCTTCGGCAAGGCGATCGCCCAGCACCAGGCGATCCAGTTCAAGCTGGCCGAGATGGCTACCAAGGTCGAGGCCGCGCATGCGATGATGGTGAACGCCGCACGCAAAAAGGATTCCGGAGAACGAAACGACCTTGAGGCAGGGATGGCGAAGTACCTCGCCTCCGAGTACTGCAAGGAGGTCGTGGAGGATGCCTTTCGGATCCACGGCGGGTACGGCTTCTCCAAGGAATACGAGATCGAGCGCCTCTACCGCGAGGCCCCGATGTTGCTGATCGGTGAAGGCACCGCCGAAATCCAGAAAATGATCATCGGACGTCGCCTGCTCGAGGAGTACCGGTTCCAGGGCTGATTGTCAGAGTTGGGGGTGTTTTCTTCGAGAAGAAGATCACACCCGGTCAACTTCCTTCAGCCGTCGACTCGGCTTCCTGGCTTACCCAGTTGTGGCCCCGAACCGCTACGATCGCCGAAAGCCGCCGTCCCCCCTGTCGAACGCGGCATCATCCGCTACGAAGGTCATCCATGCCCCACAGCCAAACCTCTGCACACCGCGACAGCCTGGTAGGCGCACGCCTCGCGCGCGGAGCATCGCCGTGGCTCCTGCCGACCGTCGCCACCGCAGCCGTCAGCCTGCTGCGCGCTCGCCGCTCGGGTGCCGCCAAGGCCGTCGCCGTGCCCGCCACCGCTCTCGCGGCGGGCATGCTGTGGTTCTTCCGCGACCCCGAGCGTGAGATCGCCCCGGGCCGGGTCATCTCGCCCGCCGACGGAGTGGTGCAGAGCATCATGCCGTGGAAGGACGGGCGCACCCGGGTCGCGATCTTCATGAGCCCGCTCAACGTCCACGTCAACCGCGCGCCGCTGGCCGGCACCGTGACGTCGGTCGAGCACATCCCCGGCGGCTTCGTTCCGGCTTTCAACAAGGAGAGCGAGAACAACGAGCGCGTCGTCTGGCATTTCGACACCGAGCTCGGTGACATCGAGATGATCCAGATCGCCGGCGCCGTCGCCCGCCGCATCGTCCCCTACATCCCCGAGGGCACGAAGGTCGAGCAGGGCGAGCGCATCGGCCTGATCCGTTTCGGCTCGCGCGTCGACATCTACCTGCCCGAGGGCGTGGAGGTCGCGGTCGAGGTGGGACAGAAGACCGTGGCGGGGGTGACTCGCATTGACCGTGATTGACCCTGAGACCCAGGGCTGGGTGCCCGAGGCCGACGAGGTGGACGACGAGGAGGAGATGCCCCTCTCTCTCCGTCTGTCGATAGCGGACACCCTCACCCTCGGCAACGCCACATGCGGCTTCATGGCGGTGTACTTCACCACCACCGGCATCCTCATCCCGCACCTCACCGGTGACCAGGAGACCGGCATGGCCCGCCACAGTGCGGCCACGGCGGTCATCCTGATGCTGTGCGCGGCGGTCTTCGACCTGTTCGACGGCCTGGTCGCCCGCAAGCTGCGCTCGTCCCCGATGGGCGCGGAGCTGGACAACCTCTCGGACCTGATCAGCTTCGGTCTGGCCCCGGCGTACTTCGTCCTGGTCTACGGCATGGTCGCCGACGACGCACACCAGCGGGTCGCGGCGGTCGGCGCGATCGTGGTCCTGCTGGCGGTGGTGCTGAGGCTCGCGAGATTCTCCTGCGTCACCGTCAAGGACGGCACCTTCCAGGGCATGCCCTCGCCGTTCGGCGCGCTGACGGTCGTCTCGATCGTGCTCCTCGAGCTGCCCTTCGTGGCGACGCTGATGGCCATCCTGGGCACCGCCTGGCTGATGGTGAGCCGGGTCGAGTACCCGAAGCCGCGGGGCCGCCTCGCCGGCGCGATGCTCTCCTGGATCGTGCTGTCGATGGGCCTGCTGGCGGCCTGGGCGTTCGACGCCCCGAGCGGCCAGCTCCTGCTCCAGACCGGCTGCGCGCTGCAGCTGGTGATGGGCGCGGTCATCCCGCTGTTCGCCACGGCCCGCCGGGTGAACAACTTCCGCGACAACCGGCGCGAGGCCCGGGCGGCGCAGCTGCCCTGACCTTCACCTCACCGTCGAACGGGTGTGGCCCGAGTCTCTTCCAGGCTCGGGCCACACCCGTTTGACGGGTCAACTACCTCTCTCTCACGCCCATTTGCAGACGGCAGGCAAGAAGAGGACGGTGGAATCAGGGGGTTTATCCGGGATTCGTCCCGTTCGATGGATCGGAGGGCGACCATGCCCGCATCCCAGGTGGACCACCTGGTCCCACACGTCTCGACGATCCCCGCGAACGCGGGCACCGACGTGCAGCTGTTCGTCCGGGAGTACAACGGCACCAAGCCGTCCCACACGCCCCAGCCGGTCCTGATGCTCCACGGCAGAAGCGTGCCCGCGGTCGCGGGGTTCGACCTCGTGCTCCCCCCGGGAGCCGATGGTCCCGAGACCCGCTACAGCTGGGCGCAGGACCTCGCCGACGACGGTTACGACGTGTTCCTGATGGACCTCCAGGGCAGCGGACGCTCACCGCGTCCGCAGATGGACGAGCCCTGCAACGCCAACCCGGCGCAGCAGACGGACGTCCTGAACCCGAATCCCCTCACGACCACCCCGTGCCCGCCTCCCTACCCGCACCAACTCGGCAACGCCGAGAGCGAGTGGGCGGAGCTGGACACCGTCGTCAAGTTCATCAGGGCACTGCCCGGCAGGGACCATCCGATCGACTTCGTCGGCTGGTCCGCGGCCGCCTTCGTCATGGGCCCCTACACGCTCCAGCACCCAGGCGAGGTCAAGAGCCTGCTGCTGCTCGCCCCGATCTTCCCGCCGCAGGGCCGCTGGTCCACGAACCCCGCAGACCCCTTCGGGCGTCCGCCCGAGGCCGCGGCGCTGCCCCTGTCCCTGCCCGCCGTCACGTTCGGCTTCCCGATGAACGTCGGCAGCAAGACCGGCTTCAAGGCCGGCTGGGACAAGGAGCAGGCCGGCCCCACGCAGCGCGAGCCCGGCATCGAGGACAAGGTGTGGCGCGCCATGATGCAGAACGATCCCCTCGGCAGCACCTGGGGTCCGGCGGTGTCACCCGGCGTGTTCGAGGGGGTTCTGCGGTACCGGAACTCCTACTGGTGGGGCTGGAACAACCAGACCGTCCCGCACAAGGACCCGGGCAACACCTACATCCTCGGTGACCGGGTACCCGTACTCATCCTCTACGGCGAACAGGACACGCAGGCCAACACGTCGGCGACGCTCCCTCCGGTCCTGCACTTCTCCGTCCCGGACCTCTACACCGCCATCCAGGGACCGGACAAGCTGATGTTCCAGCTGGCCGGCGCGGGACACTCCGTGGTCTGGGAGCGCAACGCCAAGGTCGTGCAGCGCTACGCGAGGCACTGGCTCGACAAGGGCAAGGTCGAGGGCCTCACCAGCGGCAGCTACTACCGGGACGACCTCGGCGTTCTGTACCCCCTATGAGACCGATACGGGACAGGGGCGCCGTCCGCACAGGGCTCGTGGGGCTCAGGACAGAAAGTCCCGCCCGATCCGCTCGGCGACCCGCTCCAGGATCGGTCCGGCGTCCGCGATGCACATGGCCACGTCCGGCTCGACGTCGGTCAGCGGGTACGCCCGGCGGATCCCCGCCCGGCCCAGCTCCGCCGGCAGCAGGGCGAGACGGCCGCACACGGCGACGACCTCCTTGCCGGCCGCACGGGCCGCCGCGGCGACACCGGCGGGGGCCTTGCCGTGCAGGGTCTGCTCGTCCAGCGACCCCTCGCCGGTGATCACCAGCTCCGCCCGCTCGAGCGCCGGCCCGAAGCCCAGCACGTCGAGCATGACGTCGATGCCGGCGCGGAAGCGGGCGCCGACGAGCAGCGCGCCGTAGCCGATGCCGCCCGCGGCGCCCGCGCCCGGTGCGGCGGCGTACTCCGCCGCCCTCGGCCCGACCGCCGCCTGAAGCACCGTCGCGTAGTGCGTGAGCGCCGCGTCCAGGGTCTCGACGTCGTCCGGCGAGGCGCCCTTCTGCGGCCCGTACACCGCCGGCGCCCCCTTGGGGCCGGTCAGCGGGTTGTCCACGTCGCTCGCCAGGACCAGTTCCACGGAGGCGAGGCGCGGGTCCAGGTCCGACAGGTCGGCGCGGGCCAGCGCCGCGAGGCCGCCGCCGCCCGGTGCCACCGGCTCGCCGTCCTCGCCAAGGAACCGGGCGCCGAGCGCGGACAGCATGCCCGCGCCGCCGTCCGTGGTGGCGCTGCCGCCGACCCCGAACACGATCGTGCGCACGCCCGCGTCCAGCGCGGCCCGCAGCAGCTCCCCGGAGCCGTATGTCGACGCCGTGAGCGGCGCGAAAACGCCGGCCGGGAGCCGCTGCAACCCGCTCGCCTCGGCCATCTCCACGACCGCGGTGTCGCCGCGCACCGCGAACGCGGCGGTGACCTCGTTCCCGAGGGGGCCGGCGACCCGTACCTCGCGGCGTTCGAAGCCGGCCGCGACCGCCGCGGCGACCGTACCGTCACCTCCGTCGGCGACGGGCAGGGCCTCCACCTCCACGTCCGGTACGACCCGGCGCAGTCCGGCCGTCACCCGCTCGGCGACCTCCACGGCCGTCAGCGAGCCCTTGAACTTGTCCGCGGCCACGAGCACCCGTCGGGTGCCCTGCGCTGCAGCGTCCGCCACCTTGCCATCCCCTTGCTCTCCAGGCCCCGCGCCCGTCAGGGCCAGTCGCGCCGCTGCGACCTTAACCGGAGGACGCCCCCGCCGTCATGCGGAGACCAGCCCCTGGAACAAGCCTGAGCGCCGTCTGTGAGCCGTTCGGGCCCGCACGAGTGTTCCCGGGATACGGAATCGGGTAAACCGGAGCCATGACCCCTGTGGGCGGCGAACCGGAACTCGCCGACCGTGTCCTCGGGGGCTGGCTGGGCCGGATCGCGGGCAACATGCTCGGCAAACCGGTCGAGCAGGGCGACCTGTGGACGCGCGGACGCATCGACCGCTATCTGCGGCGGGCCGCCGCCCTGCCCCTCACCGACTATCTGCCCGAACCGCCCACCGAGGAGGACGGCCTGCGGCTGCGCCCGGAGTGGCGCGCGTGCGTGCGCGGCCGCATCCACGGCAGCTGCCGCGACGACGACGTCGACTACGCCGTCCTCGGCCTCGACCTCCTGGAGACCCACGGCTTCGGCTTCAGCACCGAGCAGGTCGGCGACCTGTGGCTGCTGCGGCTGCCGTATCTGCAGACGTTCACCGCCGAGCGGGCCGCCTACCGCAACCTCGCAAACGGGCTCAGGCCACCGCTGACGGCGACGTACGACAACCCCTACCAGGAGTGGATCGGCGCCCTGATCCGCGCCGACGTCCACGGCTGGACCAGCCCCGGGCTTCCCCGTCGCGCCGCCGCTCTCGCCCGCCGGGACGCGGTGCTCTCGCACACCGGCAACGGCGTGTACGGAGCGATGTTCGCGGCCGCCCTGATCGCGGCGGCGTTCACCGCGCCGACGGTGCGGCATGCGCTCGACGAGGCGCTGGCCGTCGTCCCGGCGAGCAGCCGTCTCGCCCGGACCGTGCGCCGGGTCGTCGCCCTGCACGCCACCCGCATGACCTGGGAGGACACCCTCACGACGATGGAGGCGGAGACGGCGGGCCTGGGCTGGATCCACACCGTCCCCAACATCGCCGTCCTCACCGCCGGACTGCTGTACGGCGACGGCGACTTCACCCGCACGATCACACTCACCGTGCGCGGCGGTCTGGACACCGACTCCAACGGGGCGACGGCCGGTTCGGTGGCCGGCGTCCTGACCGGCGCCGCGGCCATCCCGCCGCAGTGGACGCAACCGCTCCAGGACACGGTCCGCAGCGCGGTGTTCGGCTTCGACCGCGCACGCATCAGCGAGTTGGCGCAGCGGACGGTTCGACTGGCGCGGCTGGCACGGCTGGAGGACGCCCGGGACCGGCGCCCGACGCAGAACCCGCCGGACGCCCCACCGGCCGGCCCGCCGCCCCTTACCCTTTCCGGATGACTGCTTCCGGTACGACCGACTTCGCCGCCTACCTCGCCTCCCTGCCCCGGGTCCTGGCGGGCGCCGCCGCGATCTTCCGTGACGCCGACGGGCGAGTGCTGCTCGTCGAGCCCAACTACCGGGCGGGCTGGGCGCTTCCGGGTGGCACCATCGAGTCCGACGGCGGGGAGACCCCACGGCAGGGCGCGCGGCGCGAGACGCTCGAGGAGATCGGACTCGACCGCGCGCTCGGCCGACTGCTCGCGGTCGACTGGGTGCTCGACCCGGGCCTGCCGCCGCGGGTGGCGTACGTGTACGACGGCGGGGTCCTCGGCGAGGCCGACTTCGAGGCGATCCGGCTGCAGGAGGCGGAGCTGCTGTCCTGGCGACTGGTCCGGCCCGAGGAGCTCACCGACTATCTTCCGGGCCAACTGGGCCACCGGGTGCTGGCCGCGCTGGACGCCGTGGCGGACCCCTCGCTGACGGCCGAACTCGAGAACGGCCACCGGGTGGGCTGACCGCCGGACGGCGCACTCGCACTCACCCCCCTGGTCGTGGGCGGCTGTCTGCGGGACACCGCCCGATATCCGCTCGCGGCCACCGGATCCCCCGACTTACGCTCGAACGCATGAGCAAGCCACTCGTCGCCATCCTCAGCGGGGCCGGTATCTCCACGGATTCCGGGATCCCCGACTATCGCGGTCCGAACGGGTTGTGGCGGCGGGATCCGGAGGCGGAGAAGCTGGTCACGTACGAGTACTACATGGGCGATCCGGAGATCCGGCGGCGGTCCTGGCAGCTGCGGCGCCGCAACCAGGCCCTGACAGCGGAGCCGAACGCGGCCCACCGGGCCGTCGTCGAGCTGGAGCGGTCCGGAGTGCCGGTCAGAGTCATCACGCAGAACGTGGACGGGCTGCATCAGCTCGCGGGAATGCCCGTGCGCAAGGTGCTCGAACTGCACGGCACCGTCCGCAGCGTGGTGTGCACGAAGTGTCATGCGAGAGGGCCGATGGCCGAGGCGCTGGCGCGGGTCGAGGCCGGTGAGGCCGATCCGCCGTGCCTGGCGTGCGGCGGGATCCTGAAGTCGGCCACCGTGATGTTCGGCGAGCGCCTCGACCCGGTGGTGCTGGGCGAGGCCGTCGCCATCACCAAGGCCTGCCAGGTCTTCGTCGCCGTCGGCACGAGCCTCCAGGTGCAGCCGGCCGCCGGACTGGCCGGCCTCGCCGCCGACCACGGCGCCCGGCTGGTCATCGTCAACGCCGAGCCGACACCGTACGACGAACGCGCCGACGACGTCGTCCGGGAGCCGATCGGGACGGCGCTGCCGAAGCTGCTGCGGGAGCTGACCGGGGCGCAGCTCTGACGTCGTCCCGGGCCCGGCCCGTCAGCCCAGGTAGGCGGGGGCGACGGCGGACGTCATGAGGGTGCGGGCCGTGCCGCTGCCGTCGGAGGGCACGGTCCACAGGTCCGAGCCGTAGTCGCCGGGGAGGGCGTACACGAGGGTGGAGTCGTCGGACCACAGGGCTTGGTCGTCGATGTTGCGCCGCTCGGCGGTCGCGGTCTCCTTCATGGTGCGCAGATCGAGGACGAACAGCCGCCAGGGGGCGTCGGCAGAGGCCCCCTGGACGCGCTTCTTGTAGGCGACCCGGGTGCCGTCGGGTGAGAGGGAGGGGCATTCGACGTTGCCGTGCACGGTGGTGAGGGTGCGTGCGGTGACGTCGCCGCGGACGAGGTAGGTCCGGCCACCGCTCGCCAGGGTGGCGTAGAAGCGGGTGTCGTCGGCGAAGGTGACACCCCAGACGTTGATGTCCGCCGCGCGGTAGGGCCGACCGTCCTTGATGATGCGGAAGGTCTCCAGGTTGTCGTCGACCGCCCAGGTGCGGGTGTCGACGATGGCGGTGCGGGTGGAGAAGTCGGTGCCGGCGTAGGAGTCGCCGCTGACGAAGACCGTCCAGGCCACCAGGTGGCCGGAGGGTGAGACCCGGGCCCGGGTGGGGATGCCGGCGGCCGGGAAGTGGTGCAGTTCGCGCAGGTTCGAGTCGAGCACCACCGCTCGGTAGGTGTCCTGCAGTGCGCCGTGCACGGCCTGGAGACAGATGCCGGTACCGGCCGCCGCGTGGAAGCGCAGGCACTTGACGCCCGAGGCGGTCCGCGGGCCCTGCGGATCGTCGGCGGGCACGGTGGCGATCTCGTCGCGGTGCGGGCCCCAGGCCAGGTTGCGCACCAGCAGCCGACGGCCGGTCGTCGGCCGGAGCGAGACGTCGCCGGCCCGCACGGTCGGACCGTCCGCCTGCTGCTCGTCACGCATGCCCGAACGGTGGGCGGCGTACAGCACCGCCCCGGTGCCCACGCCGCCGAGGAGCAGGACCGAGACCAGCAGGATCAGCAGGCGGGCGGTTCTGGTCATACGGGCACCTCATCGGCCGTACGGAGGATGAAGGAGGCCACCACGGCGCTGACGGCCAGCGCGACAGCGGTGACGGCGAGCGCGGTGTGCCCGCCCCACAGACTCCAGGCCGCGCCGAAGGCGAGCGAGCAGGCGAACCGGGCCAGCGCCTGGCCGGTGCCGACCAGCGCCTGCCCGGCCCCTTGGTGCTGGGCCGGCACGGCGCCGGCGGTGGCGGCCGCGAGGACTCCGTCGGTGGCGGCGTAGAAGGTGCCGTGCAGGACGAGGACGGCGACCACGGCGGGAGCGCCGCGCCAAGGGGACAGCACCAGGCCGTAGCCCAGCAGCAGGACGCCGTGGCCGGCCAGGAAGAGCCGACGGCTGCTGACGCGGTCGGCGAGGGCGCCGAGCGGAAAGGCGAGCAGCAGGAAGACGGCGGCGGTGCCCAGCGGCAGCAGCGGGAAGAGATGGGCCGGCAGGTCCCCTTCGCGCTGCAACAGCAGATAGAGGAAGGAGTCGCTGACGGTGGTCAGGCCGAGCAGGGTCGCGCACACGGTGAGCCCGCGCAGCTTGGGGCGGCGCAGCAGCCCGAGCGCGTCCCGCAGCAGCGGGCGGGCCGGTTCGGGTCGTGGTGCGGCGCCGGCGGGGGCGATGGTGCGGGGCACGAAGAGCACCATCACCAGGACCCCGAGCACGGCGATGCAGCCGCTGACCGCGAAGACCGCGTCGTAGCCGTCGACGGTGGCCCTCAGCACGGCGAAGGCCACGAGCGGGCCGAGCAGCGCGCCGGTGGTGTCCATGGCACGGTGCACCCCGAACGCCCGTCCCCGGTGGGCGGGTTCGGTGGCCAGCGAGATCATCGCGTCCCGGGGGGCCGTGCGCAGTCCCTTGCCGGTGCGGTCGGCGGCGAGCACGGCGCTGATCACGGGGAGGGTGTGGGCGAGCAGCAGCAGCGGCTTGCACAGCGCCGACAGTCCGTAGCCGAGGCCTGCCACGACCTTGTGCCGACGGCCTCCCCGGTCGGCGAGATGGCCTCCGGCCAGCCGGACCAGGGCCCCGACGCCGTTGTTGATGCCGTCGAGGAGACCGAACCCGAGCGGCGACAGACCGAGGCCCGCGACCACGTAGAGCGGCAGGACCGCCGTGACCATCTCCGAGGAGACGTCCGTGATCAGGCTGACCGCCCCCAGGGCCAGCACGGTGCCGGGCACGGCGGCCGGCCGCCGCCCCGGACGGGGGTCCGGGGCGGCGGCGGCCTTGGTGCTGCGGGAGTCCGCGAGATACACGGGCGTCAGTTCCAGATGCCGGTGATGTCGGAGGCGGAGGCGGCGTTGCCCGCGTGCGCGCTCAGACCGGCCAGGTCCTCCACGGTCCGCAGGACGTTGTAGTGGTTGTAGGTGGTGGCGCTGGAGCTGCCCGGGGTGACGTGCTGCCCGTAGAGAACGGTGGGTATGCGGTTGCCGGACAGCTTGTTGTCCTCGTCGAAGGTGACGGCGAGGATGCTGTTGTGGGTCTGCGCCCAGGTGGCGTACGCGCCCAGGTTGTTCTTGATCCAGGTGTCGCCCGTGGAGACCGAGCAGTCGTGCATGTCACTGCACAGGTTCGGCACGACGAAGGACACCTTCGGCAGGGTCGTGTAGTCGGTCGGGAACTGCGTCATGGTCTTGGCGCTGCTGGTCGGCACATTGGAGAAGCCGAACCACGGGTTGTGCTTCTGTGCGTAGTTGCCGCTGCTGCAGGTCGTCGAACCCTGGCTGGGCAGCGACTCGTTGTAGCTGGCCCAGGTCTGGCCGGCGGCGATCAGCTCCGAGGCGAGGTTGGGCGCGGAGATGGACCCGACCGAGACGCAACTGTCGTCGGTGCGGCCCTGGTTGGAGCCCGAGAACAACATGTAGTAGTTCGGCTCGCTGGGGTGGGTGAGGCCGTAGGACTGGGTGAGGTTGGCGCCACCCGCCTTGAGGGTGTTGTTGATGTAGGGGGCGCTGGAGCTGCCGATCACCTGCGAGTAGGCGTGGTTCTCCATCACCACGACCACCACGTGGTCGGGGGTCGGGAGAGCTGCGGCCTGAGCGGTGGAGGCCGTGGCGGCCCACACGCCGATCGACGTGGCGGTGAGGGCGACGGCCCCGGCGAGTGCGGCGAGGGGGCGTCTGTTGCGCTGGGAAGCCTTGACGGCGGCCATGACTGTCCTCCGGACAGAAGGGACGGACGTGCGAGGGGGCAGCGCCGCAAACCCTAGAAGCCCTGGGCCGGGTCTGGGTGAAGGCCAGAAGAACGGTGAACCCCATCAGGCAAAGGTCGCACCAGGCACAGGTCACGCACAGCAAAAGCCGTCCGGTCACTCCAACTGTGTGTGGAAGAGGGTCGTTTCGCCGGCTTCGTCGATTGCGGTGCCGCTCTCGAAGTCCAACAGGCGCTGCTTGCGTTCCAGACCGCCACCGTAGCCGGTGAGGCCGCCGCCCGCTCCGATCACACGGTGACAGGGGACGATGATGCCGATGGGGTTCTTGCCGTTGGCGAGGCCCACCGCACGGGAGGCGGCCGGATTGCCGAGGGCTTCGGCGAGTTCGCCGTAGGTGCGGGTCTCGCCGTACGGGATCTTGCGCAGTTCGGCCCAGACGCGCTGCTGGAACTGGGTGCCACGCAGGTGGAGTTGGAGGGTGAAGTCCTGCAACTCACCCGCGAAATAGGCTGCGAGCTGTTCCTCGGCGTCGCCGAAGAGGGTGTCGTCGCGAGGGCCGAAGTTCTCCTCGGGCGGGCGGTGGCGCTGTTCGGTCATATAGAGGCCGCAGAGGACTCCGTCGTCGGCCACGAGGGTCAGCGGGCCGTACGGGCTGGCGACGATCGTGTGCTGGTTCATTGAACGCCCCTATACAGGAAGGAAGTTGATCGGGTGGCTGTCGGTCGCCCACAGGTACTGGACGGCGTACGCGCGCCAGGGCCGCCAAGGCGCCGCACGGGCCGTGAGCGCCGCCGGAGTCGAGGGCAGGCCCAACTCCTGTGCGGCGCGCCGGATTCCGAGGTCGGTGGCGAGGAAGGCGTCGGGGTCGCCCAGGGCGCGCATCGCGATGACGTCGACCGTCCACGGCCCGAAGCCGGGCAGCGCGAGAAGACGGGCGCGGGCTTCGGGCCAGTCGCTCTCCACCCCCAAGTGCAGTGTGCCGTCGGCGAGTTGACGGATCAGGGTGGTGAAGGTGGTGCGGCGGGTGCGGGGCATCGCCAGACGCTCGGGGTCGACGTCGGCGAGCGCCTGTGGCGTCGGGAAGAGATGCGTGAGGCCGCCTTCAGGGTCGTCGACCGGGTCGCCGTAAGCGGTGACCAGGCGGGCCGCGTGGGTGCGGGCGGCCGCCGTGGAGACCTGCTGGCCCAGCACGGCACGTACGGCGAACTCCGCCTCGTCGACCGTGCGCGGCACCCGGCGACCGGGGGCCTTGTCCACCAGGGGCGCGAGCAGCGGGTCCGTGCGCAGTTGCTCGTCGACGGCGACCGGGTCGGCGTCCAGGTCGAGCATGCGCCGGCAGCGACTGATGGCGACGGTGAGATCGCGCAGGTCGCTGAGGGTGAGACGGCAGCCGATGTGGTCGGGGTTCGGGGTGAGCGCCACGATCCCGTGCCCGTACGGCAGCCGGAGCGTGCGCCGCAACGCCCCGTCCCGCCATTCCTCCACGCCCGGCACGGCGGTCGCGGCGAGGTGCCCGAAGAGGTTGTCGGGGTTGAGGGGGGCGCGGAAGGGGAGGCGGAGGGCGAGCGTGCCGGGCGTGGCCGGGTGGGCCGCAGAGTGCGCGGGGGCTGAGGCCGAGGGGGCTGTGTGGGCCGTGTGGGCCGTGTGGGCCGTGTGGGCCGAGGGATTCTTGCGCGCGACGCGGGCTCGTAGTGCGCTCGGGGAGAGTGCGAAGACCTCGCGCACGGTGTCGTTGAAGGTGCGGATGGAGGAGAAGCCGGCGGCGAACGCGACGTCCGCCATGGGGAGTTCGGTCGTCTCGATGAGAATGCGAGCAGTCTGGGCGCGCTGAGCGCGGGCCAACGCGAGGGGGCCCGCGCCGAGTTCGGCGAGGAGCTGGCGTTCGACCTGGCGGGCGCTGTAGCCGAGGCGCGCGGCGAGTCCGGGGACGCCGTCGCGGTCGACGACACCGTCGGCGATCAGACGCATGGCCCGGGCGACCAGATCGGCGCGCTGGTTCCACTCCGGGGACCCCGGAGTGGTGTCGGGCCGACAGCGCTTGCAGGCGCGGAACCCGGCCTGCTGGCAGGCGGCCGAGCTCGGGTGGAAGACCATGTTCTCCGGCTTGGGCGGCACCACCGGGCAACTGGGCCGGCAGTAGATTCCGGTGGTCAGGACCGCTGTGAAGAACCAGCCGTCGAACCGCGCGTCCTTGGACTGTACGGCGCGCACACAACGCTCCCGGTCGGTGTACATCCCGTTCTCCATGCCTCCAGCATCGACCGGCCACCGCCCCGGTGCTAGCGAGAATCCGACGTCGACCTCGCGTGTCCTGCACGGTCCCGCATCACCTCGTGCCGCCCTGCACCTCCCGTGGTGTCGTCAGGGACCAGATCACGAATACGTCGATCGCCATGACGGTGATCGACCAGAGCGGCTCGTACGGCAGGAACAGGAACTGGGCGACCAGGCTCAGCGCGGCGAGGAGGATGCCCGGGAAGCGGGCCCAGTGGGCGTTCTTCAGGAGGGCCACGCCGGTCGCGGCCGCGACGACGCCGAGGACGAGGTGGATCCAGCCCCAGCCGGTGAGGCTGAGCTCGTAGACGTAGGTGCCGACGCGGGCGTAGACGTCGTCCTCGGCGATGGCCGCGATGCCCTGGAGGACGGCGAGCACGCCGCTGCACAGCATCAAGACGCCGGCGAAGACGACGCCGCCGCCGCCGAACCGGCTGCCGGGCGGGGTGGGCCGGCGTGGTCCGCCGCGTGGCGTGGACCAGGCGGTGCCGATCTCGCCGTGCGGGTCGCCGGCCGGGGGGTTCGCGCTCATGTGGGGCTGTCCTTTCGGCGGGGCCGGGTCGCGAGGAAGTCGACGACGCCCAGCGCGAAGAGCAGGGCGAGGGCGAGGCCGATCACGACCCAGCCGGTCGGGTACGGCCACAGCAGATATGCCAGGACAGTCGTCCCGGCCAGGATCCAGGCGATCCAGTTGCGGAAGTGGTTGACGAACGGGCCGACGGGACCGGTCCGCAGCCCTGCGTGGTCGGCGGTCGCGCGGACGGCGCCGATGCCCGAGTGCCACAGCCCTCGGACGAGAGCCGCCCGGCGGCCCGGCCCGGTCAGCCAGGCGGCGAGCGCGACCACCACCCCGACGGCGACGACCTCCCGCACCGACGTGCGCAGGAAACGCGTGAGCGTGTCGAAGACGGATCCGGCGGCCGGCTGGGAGATGCCGGCCGGGAGCGCGTCCCCGCAACCCGAGCCCTGAGCGCCTCCCACTCCGCGGCACCGTCCCCGGAGGCGGGGCCGCCGGGGGCAGGGCCGCCGGGGGCGGGGTGGCCTGAAACACGGTCGTCGCCGGAGGCACGGCTGCCGTAGGCGAGGTTGTCCCCGGTGCCGCTGTCCGGGGGACGGTTGACGGGGGCAGGATTGTCCCCGGCGCCACTGTCGGGGGGACGGTTGCCCGGGGCAGCACCGTCCGGGGTCCCGCTGCTCGGGGGGTCGATGTCCGGTGACCCTGCATCCGGAAGGCCGGCGTCCAGAAGTCCACTGTCCGACGGCCCACCCTTGGGAGGCCGACTCTCCGGAGAGCCGATATCCAGAGGCCCACTGTCCGGAGGACCGTCCTTGGGAGGTCGGCTCTCCGGAGGGCCGGTGTCCGGAGGGCCGGTGTCCGGAGGGCCGGTGTCCGGTGGCCCTCCGGCCGGAGGGTCGCCGGCCGGCGGGTCGTGGGCCGGGCGGGCGCCGGACGGGCGGGCGCCGGACGGGGTGTTGCCGCCCGGGGCGCTGCTGTCCGGCATGGCGGACTCCCTCGCCGTCGGTCCGGTCCTGGCCGGACCGCCCCGCGTCGGTCGGGGTTCGGTCCGGTGGATGCCAGCACATCCCGGCCGTTCGTCGGCGGCGAGCGCAGCGGGACCGTTCGGGTGAACGGCCCCGCCGGGTGCGGTGCGCGGGAACTACATGTTGATCATGTGCCCGGCCAGTCCGTGCACCGCCTCCTTGACCGCTTCGCCCAGGGTCGGATGGGCGTGGACGTTACGGGCGACCTCGTGGACGGTGAGGTCCCACTGCTGGGCCAGCGTCAGCTCGGGAAGGAGTTCGGTGACGTCGGGGCCGATGAGGTGGCCGCCGATGAGCTCGCCGTACTTCGCGTCGCTGATCAGTTTCACAAAGCCGGTGGTGTCGCCGAGGCCGTGCGACTTGCCGTTCGCGGTGAAGGGGAACTTCGCCACCTTGACGTCGTAACCCCTTTCCCGAGCTTGCTCCTCGGTGTAGCCGAAGCTGGCGATCTGGGGCTGGCAGTAGGTGGCCCGCGGGATCATGGCGTAGTCCAGCTCCATCGTCTCCGCGTCGGCGAGGGTCTCGGCGGCGATGACGCCCATCGCCTCGGCGGCGTGCGCGAGCATCAGCTTCGCGGTGACGTCGCCGATGGCGTAGATGTGCGGGACGGAGGTGCGACAGCGGCCGTCGACGTCGATCGCGCCGCGCTCGGTGACCGTCACGCCCGTGTTCTCCAGGCCGTAACCGGTCACGTTGGGCGCGAACCCGATCGCCTGCAGGACCTTGTCGGCCTCCAGGACCTGCTGGGCGCCGTCCTTGCCGGTCACGGTGACACGCACCTGGGGACCGGACTCGTCGATCGCCTCCACGCGGGTCGAGGTGAGCACGTCGATGCCCAACCTGCGGTACTGCTTGGCCAGTTCGGCGGAGACCTCGGCGTCCTCCAACGGGGCGACCCGGTCCAGGAACTCGACGATCGTGACCTTCACGCCGTAGTTGTGCAGCACATAGGCGAACTCGATGCCGATGGCGCCGGCGCCCGCGATGACGATCGACTGCGGCAGGTCCTCGGCGAGGATCTGCTCCTCGTACGTCACCACCCGCGCGGTGCGCTTGGTGCCGGGCAGCAGCTTGGGGGTCGCGCCGGTGGCGATGATGCAGTGGTCGAAGCCGATGGTGCGGATCTCGCCGTCGTAGCCGGTCACCCGGAGGGTGTGGTCGTCGACGAAAGCGCCACGGCCGTCGAGTTCGGTGATCTTGTTCTTCTTCATCAGGTAGTGGACGCCCTTGACCCGGCCGTCGGCGACCTTGCGGCTGCGGCGGTACGCCTCGCCGTAGTCGAAGGAGACCTGCCCGTCGACCTTGATGCCGAAGGTCTTCGCGTCGTGGGTGAAGATGTGCGCGAGTTCGGCGTTGCGCAGGAGGGCTTTGGTGGGGATGCAGCCCACGTTGAGGCAGACGCCGCCCCAGTACTTCTCCTCGACCACCGCGACGCGCTTGCCCAGCTGGGCGGCGCGGACCGCGGCGACGTAGCCGCCGGGCCCGGCGCCGAGGACCACGACGTCGAAGCGTTCGTCCTGCTCGGGCATAGGGAGTTCCTTTTCCGTCGATTCCGTTTCCCGTTCCGTGGGAATTGTTCCGTTCTTCCCCGCCCGCCGCCACAAAGATCATCCGTGGAGAGGGTCACACGGGCGGGGAAACGGCGCCGACGGACCCGGGGGTTACTCCTCGGCGGTGGGCCTGCGCGAGGCGGCGGTCGCCTCGCGCACGTCGGTCAACGGCCGCAGTCGGTAGGTGTACGCGTAGTCGCGGTCGGCGAACAGCTTGTACTCGTCGTGGGTGTGCGCGCCCCAGCTGTTGTCGCCGCCGATGCCCATCTGCCGGTGGTTCAGGCGGAGTACGACCTCCTTGCGGGGTGTGAGCTGGTAGTCGTGGCGGGCCCCGACCGACAGGTCCTCGGGCGTGAAGTGCGAGGCGTTGACCTCCAGGAGCGGCTCACCGGAGACGAGCAGGCCGTTGCCGTCGCCGTCGGTGAGGGCTACCCACCGCACGTCGGTCTTGTTGCCGTTCTCCTGCGGACGCAGATAGGAGGTCCACTGCCCGGTGACGGTGCCGGAGTACAGGCCCACGTCGGTGGCGTCGTTACGGTCCCAGTGGTTCTCCTCGGGGCCGCGGCCGTAGTAGTGCAGTTTCTCCAGACGGGCGGGCAGGAACAGCATCGTGCCGACCTCCGGGAGGTACGGCAGCGAGGCCGCGCCCGGGTGCAGCGTGTTGTCGACCTTGATCTCACCGTTTCCGAAGACGGTGTAGGTGGTGGTGTACGTCGATTCCGTGGTCGTGGGCAGGGTGCCGGCGACCTTGATCACTACGGCCCGGTCGCGCACCGCCCGCACGTTGACGTCGGTCACCTTGCGGCGCGCGCCGGCGTCGCGCCAGGTCTGGTTGCGGGTGTGCTGGCCGTTTCCCCGGTCGTTGTCGGTGGGGGCACGCCAGAAGTTCGGGACCGGCCCGGAGGAGATCAGCTGAACGCCGTCGGCCCGGTAGGACGTGATGACGCCGGTCTTCTTGTCGACGGTGACGGAGAAGTCGTCGCCCGTGACGGTGACCGACGTCTCGCCGTCCTCATGGCTGAGCGCGGGCACGCCGTCCAGGGACACGGGGGTGACGGCGGGGCTGCCGGCGTCGACGACGAGCTGCTGCCTGGCCACCTCGAAGCCGGACCGCGCCCACTTCGTCGTCTCCTTGGTGGTGAACGACAGGTGCAGGAAGTACTCGGCGCCCGGCGCCGGATCCCCCGGCGTGTTGAAGGGCACGGCGACGTCCTTGCTCGACAGCGGAGCCACGTCCAGCTGCGCACGGCTCAGCTTTCCGCGTTGCAGCACTCTGCCGTCGCGGACGAGTTCCCACCGTCCGTCGAATTCACGGAGGTTGGTGAAGAGGTACTCGTTGGTGAGGGTGATCGCCGCTCCGGGAGCGAGCCGCTCGCCGGCGGCCGGTGCGGCGTTGACGGCCTGGTAGATCCGCTTGACCTCCGCCGACTTGCCGGTGAGTCCGCGGTCGGCGGTGACGATGCCGTTGCCACAGAAGGCTCCGTCGTTGGGGTTGTCGCCCCAGTCGCCGCCGTAGGCGCGGAACGTCTTCTCACGGGGCCGCTTCTCGGTGAGGCCGACGGTGGCGGCGTCGAACCAGAACCGTACGCCGTCGTCGCCGGGGCCACGGCCGGCAAAGGCCAGTTCGGCGGCGCTCAGCGCCCGGGCGTACACCCGGGCCCGGCGGACGGTGCCGCTGAACTCCCGGGTCGGGTTGTCGACGTCGGTGGCCAGGGACAGCGGGGCGGTGTTGACGGCGGGGCGCACCGTGGTGGTCCGGGTCGCCCGGACCGAGCCGTCGACATGGAGGGTCAGGGTGCCGGCCGCCGCGTCGAAGACGCCCGCGACATGGTGTTCGGCGCCGGTCCAGTCGTCCGGCAGCGCCCAGCTCGCGGTGACCCACTGACCGCTGCCGTAGATGAAGAACTCCAGGGTCCTGTCGGACTGTTTCAGGGCGTACTGGGTGTCGCCCTTGGCGAGGACAGGCTGGTGGTAACCGGTTACGTGCGGGGTGATCCAGGCCTCCAGCGTGAGTGAGCCGGTGAGGTCGAGGCGCGCGTCGCGGGCGAAAACGGTTCCACCGGACACGCCCCGGTCACGGGTGAAGCTGCCACTGGGGGCGATGAGCTCGCCGCGCAGTGCGGCGGGACCGGCCTCGGTGAACAGCTTGCGGACCGGGGTGGGCCAGTCGAGGGCCTGGTCGACGAAGTCCCAGATCCAGCCGCCCTGCAGCACGTCGTGGCGGCGGACGAGATCCCAGTACTTCTTGAAGTTTCCGCTGGAGTTGCCCATCGCGTGGGAGTACTCGATCATCACGTACGGCCGGGTGTCGGCGGCGTCCTTCGCGCGGGCCTCGACGCGGGCGGGACTGTCGTACATCTCGGAGCGGATGTCGCTGATTCCCGGGCGGTCGTCGCCCTCGTACTGGATGACACGGGTGGTGTCGTAGGAGTGGATCCAGTCGTGCATGGCGGTGAACGTGCTGCCGCCGCCGGCCTCGTTGCCGAGGGACCAGATGACGACCGAGGCGTGGTTCTTGTCGCGGTGCACCATGTTCTGGGCGCGGGCCACGCACGCCCTGGTCCACTCGGCGTGGTTGCCGGGGTACTCGCCCCGGATGCCGTGGGTCTCCAGGTTGGTCTCGTCCACGAGGTAGAGGCCGTACTCGTCGGCGAGCTCCAGCCAGAGCGGGTTGTTGGGGTAGTGCGAGGTGCGCACAGTGTTGATGTTCAGCCGCTTGATGATCCCGATGTCCTGGACCAGGTCCGCGCGGGTGAGGGCCGAGCCGCGCGCCGGGTGCATCTCGTGCCGGTTGGTGCCCCGGAAGGAGACCGGCTTGCCGTTGATGCGCATCAGCCCGTCCTTGAGAGCGAACTCGCGCAGGCCGACCCGATGGGAAACGGTTTCGATCACCTTTCCCGCGGGGTCGCGCAGGCGGAGCACGGCCGTGTAGAGGTTCGGGTGTTCGGCGGACCACAGACGCGGTGTCGGCACCGCCTTCGCCGCCCGCACGGTCGTCTCCTGGCCGGCGTCGAGCGCGGCGGCCTGCTGGAGCGGCCTGGACCACACCGGATGCCCGTGCGCGTCGTACAGCTGGGTCTCGACGGAGTACCGGCCCGCGCCCTTTCCGCCGTAGTCCCGCACGCTGGCGGTGACCGACAGCTCGGCCGCCTTGTAGTCGTCGCTCAGCGGGGTGTCCAGCCTGAAGTCGCACAGGTGCACGGCCGGCGTGGAGTACAGGTAGACCGAGCGGAAGATGCCGCTCAGCCGGATCATGTCCTGGTCCTCCAGCCAGTCCCCGTCGGAGTAGCGGTAGACCTCCACGGCGATCTGGTTGGCGCCCGGCCTGAGGTGCGGGGTGATGTCGTACTCGGCGGGGTCGTGGGAATCCTCGTGGTAACCGACCAACTCCCCGTTGATCCATACGTAGTGGGCGGACTTGACCCCCTCGAAGTGGAGGAACGTCCGCCGTCCCGCCCAGCCGCGCGGGACGGTGAAGGTGCGACGGTACTGGCCCACGGGGTTGTAGCGGGTGGGGGCGAGCGGCGGCTGCGCCTCCTCGCCCAGGCCGTTGGGGCCCCACCACGGGTAGGTGATGTTGACGTAGATCGGCCGGTCGTAACCGTGCAGCTGCCAGGCGGAGGGAACGGGGATGGTGTCCCAGCCGCTGTCGTCGAGATCGGTGCGGTGGAAGTCGGCGTCCCGGTCGTCGGGGCGGTCGGCGTACGCGAACTTCCAGACACCGTCCAGACTCAGCCGGTACGGGGAGCGGGTGCGGTCGGCGGCGAGCGCCTGGCCGAGGTCCGCGTACGGCATGAGGGTGGTGTGCGGGGCTTCGGTGCCGAGCCGGAAGACGTCGATGGAACCGTTCCACTCCGGCGTACCGTCCGCCGCGACGGCCCGGTGCGCGGTGGACGGTGCGGACAGGGCGAGCGCGCCGAGGACGGCGGCGGACCCTTCGAGCAGACGACGGCGGCTGACGACAGGCCGCTGGGAGTGAGCCGGCTCCACCCGCTGGGGGCGGTCCGGCCGGTCCATGGACGACACGTGCGGGTGCGACATGACCACGACCTTCCTCGAGGCGACCGTGCGGCTGTGCACGGACGGAGGGTGCGTCAGATCTTGTCCACTCCTGTTGAAAAAACGAACATATACGCGCCGCGATGGCTGAATATCAACTCTCTTCGGCGCAACACCACTTGGTGCCCACGTTTCCCGCGGGCTCTTTTGGTGACTCCCGTCAGCGAACGGCTCAGTGAAGGTCTCAGCAGACGTCTCACTGGACGACTCAGTAAACGTCCCGTACGTACCGCTTGTCGGCGGCGAGCTGCTTCACATGCGCCGCCGCCTCCTCCTCGCTCATGCCGCCGTGGACGACGGCGACGTCGCGCAGGGCCCGGTCCACGTCCTTGGCCATGCGGGAGGCGTCCCCGCAGACATAGAAGTGGGCGCCGTCCTGGAGCCAGGACCACAGGTGGGAGCCGTGCTCACGGATCCGGTCCTGGACGTAGACCTTGGCGCGCTGGTCGCGGGAGAAGGCGGTGTCCAGTCGGGTGAGGGCGCCGTCGGCCCGCAGGGCACTCAGCTCGTCCTCATAGTAGAAGTCCGTCGCCCGGTGCTGCTCGCCGAAGAACAGCCAGTTGGGAGCCCGGTGCCCGCGGGCCCGGCGCTCCTCGAGGAACCCGACGAACGGCGCCACCCCTGTTCCCGGGCCGACCATCACCATCGGGGTCGAGGGGTCGGCGGGCGGTCGGAAGTGCGGGGAGCGCTGCACATGGACCGGGACCTCGGTGCCCGGTTCGGCGTCGGCGAGGAAGGGCGAGCAGACGCCCTGCCGGGGGCGGCCGGCCAGGTTCTCGTACCGCACGACGGAAACAGTGAGCGACACAAGGTGGGGGTCGGTCAGCGGGCTGGACGAGATGGAGTACAGGCGCGGCTGCAGCCTTCCGAGCACCTCGGCCCATTCCTGGGCGTCGGCGCGGAGGCCCAACTCGGCTGCCACGTCGACGGCTTGGCGGCCCCAGGACCACTTCGCCAGCTCGTCCTTGTTGTCCGGGCGCAACAGTTTCCGCAACTCTCGCGGGTCGCGGGTGCGGTCGGCGGCGAAGCGGAGCAGGGTCGGCGTGATCCGGGTGATGTCCAGGTGCCGCAGCAGGGCCTCGCCGAGGGCAACCTCACCGAAACCGCTTACGACAACGGGCGCGTGCGCGTCGAGGTCGGTGACGGACAGCCACTCCGCCACCAGTTCAGGGGAGTTGAGGGGGCGCACGCCGAGGGCGTCGCCGGCCTCGTAGACGAGCGGGCTCTCGCTGTCGCTGGTGTCGAAGGTGAAGCGCCGGACCTCCTTGCCGGAACCCGGCCGGCTCAGCAACCGGTTGCCGGTGAGGCGGGCGGTGACGGGAACGGGCCGCCTGGAGCGGGCGGGAGCGGCAGGCGCGGCGGGCGCGGCGGGCGCGGGCTTGGTGGCGACGGCAGCGGACATCGAGGCAGGGCCGAGGGCCGGGACAGGGGCGGCGGGGGACGCGGGCGGGGTCGCGACGGGGGTCGCGGGCAGGAACTCCGTGGCCTCCTTGAGCGCGGTGACCACCTGGTCCAGCCAGGCCTCCGCCTCCGTCTCGTAGTCCGGTTCACACTCCGTGCGCGGGGCCAGCCGGACCGCGCCGAGCTCGTCCATACGGTGGTCCAGGCGTCGGCCGTGTCCGCAGAAGTCGTCGTACGAGGAGTCCCCGAAGGCGAGGACGGCGTAGCGGCGGCCTTCGAGACGGCCGGTGTCCAGCGCGGCGAGGCCGTCCCAGAAGCCGGCGCCGTTGTCGGGGGCGTCGCCGTCGCCGAAGGTGCTGGTGATCAGCAGCAGGTCGGCGGCTGCGGGCAGGGTGGCGGGGTCGGCCTCGTCCATGGCGACGAGGGACGCCGGGTGGCCGCCCTCGGTGAGCCGGGCGGCGGTGGCGGCGGCGAAGTCCTCGGCGTTGCCGGTCTGGGAGGCCCAGAGGATCACGACCTGGCGCGCCGGGGATTCCTGGGGCGCGGCGGTGGTGCGGGAGTACATGCCGGCGAGGGTGCCATTGACCCACAGGGCGTGCTCGGGGCTGAAGGGCGCGTCCGGCGGCAGGACGGGGACACCGGGGGCGCCTGCCGGGATGCCGGCGAGGAAACCGACGAGGTACTGCCGTTCGCGTTCGGTCAGGACCGGCGGCGGGGCGGGGTCCAGGCCGAAGACGGCGGCCGCGGAGGGCTGGACGGCGGTCGGTACGAGGACGGGCGCGGACGCGGACGCGGAGGCCCCCGGGGCAGGGGTTTCCGTCACCGGAGTCTCCGGGACCGGTCCGGCCATGTCGCGCGTCCCCGTGGCCGGGATGTCCGTGGCCGGAACCTGCACGGTAACCGGTGTCGAAACCCTGGTCAGCGAGACGGCGCACACCTTCAGCTCGGGCTGGAAGGAGAGCGGGTCGACCGCGTCGCTGGTGACCGCGTTGACGCTGAGGTACTCGCCGAACAGGTCGTTCCAGTGGAACGGCGCGAAACAGGAGCCGGGCAGGACGCGGTCGGTGACGACGGCCGGCAGCACGGCCCGCCCGCGCCGCGAGGCGACCTCGACGGAGTCGCCGTCGGCCACGCCGAGCGCGGCCGCGTCCTCGGGGTGCACCTCGACGAACGGGCCGGGGTTGAGCTTGTTGAGCTTGGCCACCTTCGCGGTCTTCGTCAGGGTGTGCCACTGGTGCTGGAGGCGTCCGGTGTTCAGGACGAACGGATAGTCGTCGTCCGGCATCTCGGCGGGCGGGACGTGCGGACGCGGGTGGAAGACGGCGCGGCCGGAAGCCGTGGGAAAGGTGAGCGAGCCGTCGTCGTTCACGTACCGGATCGGGTTGCGGTCCGGGCCGTCGGCGGTGGCGGCCGGCCACTGCACGGAGGTGGCGCGCAGCCGGTCGTACGTCACTCCGCGCAGGTCGTAACCGGTTGCCGGATTGTGGGCGCGCTTGATCTCCTCGAAGACCTGCTCGGCGCTGTCGTAGGTGAAACCGCTCTCGTAACCCATTGCGCGGGCGACGGCCGCGATGAGCTGCCAGTCGGCCATGGCCTCGCCGGGCGGGTCGGCGGCGGGCCGGGCGAGGGTGAGGTTGCGCTCGCTGTTGATGAGGACGCCCTCGGTCTCGGTCCACAGCGCGCCGGGCAGGACGACGTCGGCGTAGGCGTTGGTCTCGGTGTCGGCGAAGACGTCCTGGGCGACGACGAACTCGGCGGCCTCCAGCCCCTCGATGACCGTTCTGCGGTTGGCGACGGAGGCGACCGGGTTGGTGCAGATGATCCAGCAGGCCTTGATCTCGCCGTCGGCCATTTTCCGGAACATCTCGACGGTGCCCTTGCCGACGCCGTCGGCCCGGATGGTGCCCGGTTCGAGCCCCCACAGGTCCTCGACGAAGGCGCGGTCGGCGTCGACGAGGACGGAGCGCTGGCCGGGGAGCCCCGGACCCATGTAACCCATTTCCCGGCCGCCCATGGCGTTGGGCTGGCCGGTGAGGGAGAAGGGCCCGCTGCCCGGGCGGCAGATTGCGCCGGTGGCGAGGTGGAGGTTGATGAGCGCGTTGGTGTTCCAGGTGCCGTGCGTGGACTGGTTGAGGCCCATGGTCCAGCAGCTGGTCCACTCCCCCGCCTCCCCGATCAGCCGGGCGGCCTCGCGCAGGTCGGCCTCCGGGAGGCCGGTGATCTCCGCGACGGTCGCGGGCGGGTAGTCGGCGAGGAACTCCGGCATCGCCTCCCAGCCTTCGGTGTGGGCGGCGACGAAGGCGGGGTCGGTGTGGCCGCTCTCGTGCAGGAGGTGGAGCAGACCGTTGAGGAGGGCCAGGTCGGTACCCGGCTTGACCTGGAGGAACAGGTCGGCTTTCGCCGCGGTGGCGGTGCGGCGCGGGTCGACGACGATCAGTTTCGCGCCCGCTTTCACCCGGTCCATCATCCTCAGGAACAGGATCGGGTGGCAGTCGGCCATGTTGGAGCCGATGACGAGGAAGATGTCCGCCTTGTCGAGGTCCTCGTAGGAGCCGGGCGGGCCGTCGGCGCCCAGAGACAGCTTGTAACCGGTTCCGGCGCTTGCCATGCACAGTCGGGAGTTCGACTCGATCTGGTTGCTGCGGAGGTAACCCTTCACCAGTTTGTTGGCGAGGTACTGCGCTTCGAGGCTCATCTGGCCGGAGACGTAGAGGGCGACCGCGTCGGGGCCGTGCTCGTCGACGATGGCCCGCAGTCGCCGTGCCGTCGCGGCGACGGCCACGTCCACGGGGGCGGGTTCCGGTTCCTCGCCGCGGTCCGAGCGGACGAGGGCGGTCGTCAGCCGGCCGGGGGCGGCGAGCATGTCGGCGGTGGTCGCACCCTTGGTGCACAGCCGGCCGAAGTTCGCGGGGTGCTCCTTGTCGCCGGACGCCTTCAGGACCGTACGCCGTCCGTCCGGTCCGAAGCCGATGTCCAGGACCATGCCGCAGCCGACACCGCAGTACGAGCAGACCGTGCGCACCTTCGTCTCCGACGCGCTGTCGGTCCGCGGGTCCAACGCGGCCACGGGCGCCCCTTTCCTTCTGACGATCAGCCTGGTGAGAGTCTCTGCAAGCCTCTGCGACGGTACGAACCGTGCATTACACAGGTGTCTCCCGGACCGGCCACCGGGAGTTAAGCCCGGCGCACAACGAACGGCGGCCGAGTGTGAGCGGCCCGCCCCGGCGCCGCAAGAGAGCAGGTTACGGGGGTGACGGCCGGGGTGTTCGAAGGCGGGGTGAGGTTCGAAGGCCGGGCGGGGTTCGGGCTGCGGGGCAGGGGGCGTGGGGTGGCCGCGGGCGGGGTGTCTTCGGGCCGTCTGTCGCGGGAGGGAGCTTTGCCAATCTCTGATGGCATGGCCGCGTCAAATCTGTCAGGCTTCCGGCAGCCGTCGCGCACCGCCCCTCCGGCACACCCACGCCGTCAGGGACAGCCACCGAGCAGGCCGGAAACCCGGCCGCCGCAAAGGAGCCATGTGTGAGACCCACCCCTCGCAAGGCCATCTCCACGAGCGCACTCGTCCTTGCCGCGCTGGCCGCCGTCTCGCTCCCCGCCACGACCGTGGCAGCCGCGCCGCAGACACAGCAGGCACCCCGTGCACAGCAGGCACAGCAGGCCCCGCGGTCGGCACAGGCGCCGCGGGCTGCGGGTGCGGCTGCCGCCTGCACCCCCGCCCAGGTCGTCGCGGGCGGCGACTTCGAGAGCGGTGCCTCGGCGTGGACCCAGTCCTCGACCAGTGTGATCACCAGCCGCACCGGTCAGTCGGCGCACGGCGGCACCGCTTTCGCCTGGCTGGACGGAGTCGGCAGCACACACACCGACACGCTCTCGCAGAGCGTCACGATCCCGTCCGGGTGCGCCACCGCCACCCTCACCTTCTGGCTGCACATCGACACGGCCGAGACGACCTCGTCCACCGCGTACGACAAGCTGACGGCGAAGATCGGCACGACGACGCTGGCCACGTACTCGAATCTCGACAAGAACACCGGCTACGTCCAGAAGTCGTTCGACGTGTCGGCCTTCGCGGGCCAGACCGTGAGCCTCGCCTTCACCGGAACCGAGGACTCCAGCCTCCAGTCGAGCTTCGTCCTCGACGACATCGCGCTGAACACCTCCGGCGACACCGCACCGCCGCCCGCCGACTCCACGCGCACCCCGGCCGCACCGTCGTACACCGTCAGCCTCACCAGCAACACGGCCGGCACGGTCTGGACCGGTCACGAGAGCGCGACCTTCACCAACGCCTCCGCCACCGCGTTGAGCGAGGTGTATCTGCGGCTCTGGGACAACTACCACGGCACCTGCACGTCGATGCCCATCGCGGTCAGCAACGTCACCGGCGGCACCGCGGGCGCCCTCTCCGTCGGCTGCACGGCCCTCCAGATCACCCTCGCCACGCCCCTCACCCAGGGGCAGAGCGCCACGATCGGCTTCGACCTGGGCATCACCGTGCCCAGTGGCGCCGACCGGTTCGGCTACGACGGGTCGTTCAGCTTCATCGGCAACGCGCTGCCCGTGCTGGCAGTGAAGGACGGGGCGGGCTGGCACCTGGACCCGTACACGAACAACGGTGAGTCGTTCTACTCCCTGGCCGCCGACTTCAAGGTGACCCTCGACCATCCGACCGCCCTGCTGGTCCCGGCCACCGGCGCCTCGGTCGACGCCGCCGGCTCCAGCGGGCGCACCCTCACCACGGCAACCGCGTCCAAGGTGCGTGACTTCGCGTGGGCGGCGGGCCCGTTCAGCAAGATCTCCGGCACCTCGACCGCCGGGACGCCGATCAACGTCTACTCCGTCTCCGGCATCAGCTCGGCCAACGCCCAGTCGATGCTCACCACCGCCAGGTCCGCCGTGGACGCCCACGCCGCCCGCTTCGGCGCCTACCCGTACGGCGAGCTGGACGCCGTCATCGACAACAACTTCTGGTTCGGCGGGATGGAGTACCCCGGGTTCGTCCTGGACCTGGTGAGCACCACGGCGCTGACCCATGAGATCGGCCACCAGTGGTGGTACGGCATCGTCGGCGACGACGAGTACAACAGCCCCTGGCTGGACGAGTCGTTCACCGACTACGCCACCGACCTGGCACTGGGCAAGACCGGCAGCGGCTGCTGGAGCAGCGTCTCGTGGGCCTCGTCGGCGGAGAAGATCACCAACTCGATGGCCTACTGGGATGCCCACTCCTCCCGGTACTCCACCGTCGTCTACGGCTACGGCAAGTGCGCCCTGCACGACCTGCGACGGCTCATCGGCGACACCGCCATGGCCAACCTGCTGAAGGGGTACGCCACTTCGCACTGGTACGGCGTCTCCACCACGGCCGAGTTCAAGGCGGCGGCCCAGGCCGCCACGGCCACGGACCTGACGTCGTTCTGGACCACCCACCGCATCGACGGCTGATCCGGCACGTCCGCCACCCCCAGTCCGCACCCCCGGTCCGCCAACCCTCGGTTTGCCGCCCCCGGTTCGTCACGGGTGACGCCGTCGCGCGTCACCCGTGGAACCGGGCCGGGGGCCCACTTCAAAACGTTGGTGCTAGATTCATTAGCACCATGCTGTTGAGACTGAACACCGCCGACGGTCGCCCCCTGCACGAGCAGGTGGCCGGCGCGATCCGGCGCGCCATCGCTGAGGGCGAGTGCGGGCCGGGAGACCGCCTCCCTCCGGCCCGGGACCTTTCCCAGGCCCTGGATGTGAACGTCAACACGGTTCTACGGGGCCTTCGGGCGCTGCGCGACGAAGGCGTGCTGGAGTTCCGCCGGGGCCGGGGCGTGACGGTGGCCGACGGGGCGGACCGGCGCTCCGTCCTGCTGGACCGCGTACGCGACCTGGTGACCGACGCGGCGCACCTCGGCTACGGCACGGACGACCTCGTCGACATGATCAGGGGGATCTCGTGACGGACCAGACGCGCAGGAGCGGAGCGGTGTGGAGCGCCGTCGGCTGGGGCCTCGGCATCCTGGCCCTCTTGGTGGCGTTGCCGTTGGCCGCGAGCGGCCGGCTCCCGGACCGGCTGGCGACCCACTGGAGCTTCGGCTCGGCCAGGCCCGACAGCTCCATGCCGTTCTGGGCCGCGGCGCTGTTCCCCGGCCTGATCTGGAGTGTGCTGGCGTCCGTCGTCGTGCTTGCGATGCGCCGGGCAGAGGCAGAGGCAGGTTCAGGGACAGGTTCAGAAGCAGGGGCGGGTGGCGGGGTATCGGGGTGGGCGGTCGCGGGGCTCGGGTCCGGCGGCGTGACGCTGCTCGGCGCGCAGATATCGATCATACGAGCGAATCTGGACCGCACGGACTGGCGCCAGGCGGGGTCGGTGACGGGCGGGGTCGTGGCCACGCTCGTCATGGCGGCCACGGTGGGCGCGGCCGGCCTGCTGGCCGAGCGCCGGGCGTCCGGCGCTCCCCGGCCTGCGTCGGGTGGCCCGACCCTGGAGATTCCCGCCGGGCAACGGGTCGTATGGCTCGCCCGCGCGTCGAACTCCTGGCTTCATGCGCTCGCCGCCCTGACCGGGCTGCTCGCGATCGGCGTCGTCGTGGCGGCGCTCGCCGGCCTGACGGGCCGTCCGTCTCTGTCGGCGGCCGCGCCGTTGGCCCTCGGCTCCGTGCTGATCCTCGGCTGTTCCTCAGTTCGAGCACGGGTCAGCGAGCAGGGTCTGGACGTCTCCTTCGGCCCACTCGGCTGGCCCACGCGGCACTGGGCCGCCGAGGACGTCGAGTCGGCACACGTCGAGAGCCGCAGGCCCTTGCAGGTGGGCGGCTGGGGCTACCGGCTGAGCGGACGGGGAACCACGGTGATGCTGCGCGGCGGCGAATGCCTGGTCATCCGCCCCTCGAAGGGCAGGGAATTCGCCGTGAGCGTGGACGACGCCGAACGCGGAGCCGCCCTTCTGAACTCGCTGCGCGCCTCTCGCCGGAACGGCACTTGACTTCCTCCCCCGCCTAACGGCGGGGGATTCCAGCGGTCGCCCGCTGGGGTTCCTGCTTCACCGACGACCGCCCCGTCCGGGAGGACTCCCGTTGAGGTCTTACACCGTCTCCACAGGCAGACGCCGCCAGCCCGGCGGCCAGGATGGTGCGTGCCGCGTTCACGTCGCGGTCATGCACAGTGCCGCATTCGCACGTCCACTCGCGGACGTTCAGCGGCAGCTTCTCGCGGACCGTGCCGCAGGCCCCGCACAGCTTCGAGCTGGGGAAGAAGCGGTCGATCACGACGAGTTCACGCCCGTACCAGGCGCACTTGTACTCCAGCATGGAGCGCAGCTCCGTCCACGACGCATCCGAGATGGCGCGCGCGAGCTTGCCGTTCTTCAGCAGGTTGCGGACGGTGAGGTCCTCGATCACGACCGTTTGGTTCTCACGGACGAGACGAGTCGACAGCTTGTGCAGGAAGTCGCGCCGCCGGTCGGCGATCCGCGCGTGCACGCGGGCGACGGACCCGATGAACATGCAGTCCCTGCGGCGCAGCGCCTCCGCCGGCCTGAGCGCCGCCCCGTAGGTCACTGATGCGGTCACCGCACGTGCCGGGCGAACGCGTCGTACGCGCGCTCGTCGAAGAGGACGAACGTGACCTCCTCGACGTTCGTCTCCGTGGCCCGGACCGTCTCCACGGCGATCCGGGCGGCGTCGTCCATCGGCCAGCCGTAGACGCCCGCGGAGACCGCTGGGAAGGCGACGGTACGGGCGCCGAGTTCGTCCGCGACCCGCAGCGACTCCCGGTAGCAGGACGCCAGCAGCTTCGACCGGTCCTCGGTGGTGCTGTGCACGGGGCCGACGGTGTGGATCACCCAGCGTGCGTCCAGTTTGCCGGCGGTGGTGGCGACCGCTCGGCCGGTGGGGAGGCCTTTGCCGTACTGCGAGGCGCGCAGGCGGCGGCAGTCGTCGAGGATCGCGGGTCCGCCCCGGCGGTGGATGGCGCCGTCGACGCCACCGCCGCCGAGCAGGGAGGAGTTGGCGGCGTTGACGATGGCGTCCACGGACTGCCGGGTGATGTCGCCCTGGACGAGCGTGATCGTGGTCATGGCTGTGTGTATACCAACGGGGACCGGCCCGCCGTTCACCTTTGCTGCCGCAGCCTCCGCCAAACGGCCTTCGCCGCGTTGTGGCCCGACATGCCGTGCACGCCCGGGCCGGGCGGGGTGGCCGAGGAGCAGATGAAGACGGCCGGGTGCGGGGTGTTGTACGGGAACACGGTCAGCTTGGGGCGCAGCAGCAACTGGAGGCCGGAGGTCGCGCCGGAGGCGATGTCTCCGCCGACGTAGTTGGCGTTGCGGACGGCGAGTTCGGCCGGGCCCGCGATGGCGCGGGCGAGGACTCGGTCGCGGAACCCCGGGGCGAAGCGCTCCAGTTGACGTTCCATCACGTCGGTGAGGTCGCCGGTCCAGCCGTTGGGGACATGGCCGTACGCCCAGAAGACGTGCCGGCCGGCCGGGGCCCGGGTGGGGTCGACGACGCTGGGCTGCACCGTGATCATGAAGGGCCGGTCGGGTGCCCTGCCCTCCCGGGAGGAGGCCCGCAGAGCGGCGCCGATCTCCGCACTGTCCGCGCCGATCTGCACGGTACCGGCGGCGCGGGCCTCCTTCGCGGTCCACGGGACCGGGCCGTCGAGCGCGTAGTCGATCTTGAAGGCGGCCGGGCCGTACCGGTAGCCCTGGTAGTGGTTGCCGAAGCCGGCGATGCGGGCGAGGGCGGTGGGCGAGGTGTCGAAGACGTAGGCGCGGGCCGGGGGCAGGTCGTCGAGGCGCTTGACCTCGTAGTCGGTGTGGATGCTGCCGCCGAGGTCCTCGAGGTAGGCGGCGAGGGCGTCCGAGATGGACTGGGAGCCGCCGCGGGCCACCGGCCAACCGCGGGCGTGCGCGGCGAGGGCGAAGACCAGGCCGATGGCGCCGGTGGCGAAGCCGCTCAGCGGGGCCATGACATGAGCGACAAGACCGGCGAAGAGGGCCTTGGCGGGCTCGTCGCGGAAGCGGCGGGTGAGCCAGGTGGACGGGGGCAGGCCGACCAGGCCGAAACGGGCCAGGGTGAGCGGGTCGCGCGGGAGCGCGGTCAGCGGCAGCGACATGAAATCGCGGGCCAGGGTGTCCCACTTGGGCAGGAAGGGCTCGACCAGACGGCGGTACGCGCCCGCGTCGCGTGGCCCGAAGGAGGCGGCCGTCTCGGCGACCGATCTCGACAGCACCGCGGCGCTGCCGTCGGGGAAGGGGTGCGCCATGGGCAGTTCGGCGTGCAGCCATTCGAGGCCGTAGCGCTCCAGGGGCAGGGCACGGAAGGCGGGCGAGTTGATGCCGAGGGGGTGCGCGGCGGAGCAGGGGTCGTGGCGGAAGCCCGGCAGGGTGAGCTCCTCGGTGCGCGCTCCCCCGCCCACGGTGCCCCGCGCCTCGAACAGCGCCACGGAGAAGCCGCGCCTGGCCAGCTCCACCGCCGCGGTCAGCCCGTTGGGCCCCGCTCCCACCACGACCGCATCGAGCATCGACGGCACTTCGACCCCTTCGTCAGCCGGTGACCTCCGTAGACCGGCGGCCCCCGATCTCAGGATATGCCGGTGGTACGACAACACCTGCGGCACGGGGCCACCGGAAGCGTCCGGATCGCAGGAGCAGCCACGAAACGTCGCAGGGGCGGTCGCGCACCGCATCACCGGGGCGCGCCACAGTAGCCGCCCGCCCCGTCACAGGGATCGCCTTACCGTGTCCGCCTCACCGTGTCCGTGGTTCGGTGCCCGACAGCAGCCCCGACACGCGGCGGGCCGTCGTCGCGTCCCTGGCCGCTGTGAACGGCAGGGCGTTGCCGCCGGTGATGCGGAACGGCTCACCGGTGAGGGTGAGGTGGGCGCCGCCCGCCTCCTCGACCAGCAGCAGTCCGGCCGCGTGGTCCCAGGCCGCCTCCCAGGAGAAGGCCGTGGCGTCCAACTCGCCCCGGGCTATGGCGAGATACTCCAGGCCGGCCGATCCGCACGCGCGCGGTGCGACCCCGTCCGTCCACAGCGCCAGCAGGGCGCGCTTCTGCTCGTCGGTCGTGTAGTCGGGGTGGGACGTGGCCACCGTCAGGTCGCGGCCGGCCTCGGGCGGGCCGGCGAAGAGACGCTCGCCCTCCAGGAAGGCACCGCCGCCGCGGACGGCCGTGGCCAGTTGGTCGCGGGCCGGAGCGTACGTCCAGGAAGCGAGCAGGACGCCGTGCCGGGCGAGGGCGACCAGGGTGCAGAAGCCGTCTTCGCCGCGCACGAACTGCCGGGTCCCGTCGACAGGGTCGACGATCCAGACCGGCGCGTCGCCCTGTATCGCCTCATAGGTCGCCGGGTTGGCGTGCACCGCCTCCTCGCCGACGACCACCGAGCCGGGCAGAAGGGCGCCGAGGGCCTCGGTGAGGAACAGCTCGGCGTTGCGGTCGGCATCCGTCACCAGATCATGCGGGCCGCTCTTCTCGTCGATCTCATGCGCCGCGAGCTGCCGGAAGCGGGGCATGATCTCGGTCGCGGCGGCCTTGCGGACCGCCTCCTCCACGTCGGCCGAGTGGCGGGCGAGAAACTCGTCGATGGTTTCCGTGTCTCCGATCATGCCTCCATGAGAGCACGCCCCACTGACAATCCCCGCCCGGCCGGTGCACACCGGGTGGAATCGGGTTGAAGAAGCGGGGCGTGGGGTCAGCGGCCCACCGCGTACCCCTGCATCCCGCGCGGGTTCGCCGCCGCGAGCAGGATCCCGGTCCGCGGGTCACGGGCCACCGCGCACAGCCGGCCCTCGGACCACGGGTCGCCGACGGTGACGTCATGGCCGCGCCGCCGCAGCTCCTCCATTACCTCCGCCGGCATGCGCGACTCCACGGTGACGCTGCCCGGCCGCATGCCGCGCGGGTAGAAGGAACCGGGGAAGGCGTCGTTGTGCCAGTTCGGGGCGTCGATCGCCCCCTGGAGGTCGAGGGAGCCGCGCACCCGGGCGCGAAGAGCCACGGCCAGGAAGAAGTGCAGCTGCCACTGGTCCTGCTGGTCGCCCCCGGGCGTGCCGAACGCGAGTACCGGCGCCCCGTCGCGCAGCGCGATCGAGGGGGTGAGGGTGGTGCGGGGGCGGCGCCCCGGTGTCAGCGAGTTCGGCAGGCCCTCCTCCAGCCAGGTCATCTGCAGCCGGGTGCCGAGCGGGAAGCCCAGCTCGGGCACGACCGGGTTGGACTGCAGCCAGCCGCCGCTGGGCGTGGCGGCGACCATGTTGCCCCAGCGGTCGACGACGTCGAGGTGGCAGGTGTCGCCCCGGGTGAGTCCGTCACCGGTCACCTCCGGCTCGCCGGGCACCGGCGAGGCCGGTCCCTTGGCGACCGTCGGCTCGCCCGCGCCCATCGGGTCGAAGGCGGGGTCGTCGCCGTTGACCACATGCGCGTGCGCGCTGAGCCGCGGGGTGCGCCCGCCGGGGCTGCCGGGCCGCAGCTCGTACGACGCCTTGTCGCCGATCAGCCGTCGCCGGTCCGCGTTGTAGCCGGCGTCGAGGAGCTCGCCGAGCGGGACCTCGGCCGCGTCGCCGTACCAGGCCTCGCGGTCGGCCATGGCGAGCTTGCAGCCCTCGATCAGGAGGTGGACGTAGTCGGCACCGCCGTGGGCGGGCAGCTCGGGCGGGAGCAGGGCGAGCTGCTGGAGGAGGGCCGGGCCCTGGCTCCAGGGGCCGGCCTTGCACACCGTCCAGCCGTTCCAGTCGTACGTCGCCGGCGTCTCGTAGGTCGCGGACCAGCCGGCCAGGTCGGCGGCCGTGAGCGTGCCGGTGTGGCGCTCGCCGCTGGTGTCCAGGGTGGGCCGGGCGGCCTGCCGGACCAGTGCCTCGGCGATGAACCCGGTCCGCCACACCTCCCGCGCGGCCTCGATCCGCGCCTGGCGGTCACCGGCGCCGGCGGTCTCGGCGAGCAGCCGCTTCCAGGTGGCGGCGAGGGTGGGGTTGCGCAGCAGCTCGCCGGTCCGCGGCGACTGCCCACCGGGCAGGTACGCCTCGGCCGAGGATGTCCACTCCGTCTCGAACAGTTCTCGTACGGTCTCGACGGTCGCGCCGACCTTCTCCACGGGCGCGTGGCCGTGCTCGGCGTACCCGATGGCGTACTTCAGCACGTCGGCGAGGGACTTGGTGCCGTGGTCGCGCAGGAGGAGCATCCAGGCGTCGAACGCGCCGGGCACGGCGGCGGCGAGCGGTCCGGTGCCGGGGACGAGGTCCAGGCCCAGCCCCCGGTAGTGCGCGATCGTCGCGCCCGCGGGCGCCACGCCCTGACCGCACAGCACCCGCACCTCGCCGCCCGCCGGGGCGAGCAGGATCGGCACCTCGCCGGCGGGGCCGTTGAGGTGCGGTTCGACGACGTGCAGGACGAAGGCGCCGGCGACGGCGGCGTCGTAGGCGTTGCCGCCGTCCTCCAGGACGGCCATCGCCGACTGGGAGGCCAGCCAGTGTGTGGAGGACACCATGCCGAACGTGCCCTGGAGGGTGGGTCGGGTGGTGAACACGAGTGCTCCTCAACTCACGACGGCCGCTCTCGTGATCGTACGCACGCGCCCGTCGGGCCGGGCCGCGATCACTGAACCCGTGCTCCCTTCCGTGGGTGCGGGCCGCCGCTATGCCCCGTGAAGAGCCGTGATGTCCCGGTCGGGCGGGGCCCCTTCGTCACCGCGCCGCCACGGAGCGAGTTTTCGCTTCCGCACCACCGGGAGTCATGTGACACTGGCGTCTTCGTCCGCATCGCGGACTGTCGTCCGCACCGTCCCCCACGAAAGTGCGCCGTGCGCTCTCTCCCACTGCCGCTCGCCCTCACCGCGCGCCTGTCCCCGGTGGCCGTGCTGGCCTGCGCGGGCTGGGCGCTGACGTCCGGCCCGCTCACCGAAACACAGGACACGGCGAGCAAGGACACGCAGAGAACCCAGTCCCAGAAGGCGTCCGACCCTTCCTCCACCGCCGCACCCAAGACGTACTCCGCGGCGCCCGCCCCCTGCACCAGCGTGGCCGCGAAAACGGTTGCCGCGCTTGTTCCCGGCGCCAAGACGGCGGGCAAGGAGATCCCGTCCACGGACGCCGACCTGCGCCGCACCTGTTCCTGGAACGCGCTCAAGGGATACGACTACCGGTGGCTCGACATCTCGTTCGAGATCATGGATTCGGACGATGCGGCACAGAGTTCGTACAAGGCGCGTATCGGGGAGAAGAGCGGCGGTGGGGCGGTCCCGGGGCTCGGCAACGCGGGCTACTCGGTGGTGAACCTCACGACGGAGGACAAGCAGCAGACCCGGGAGGGCGTCGTCATCGCCCAGGTGTCCAACGCGCTGGTGGTCGTCAACTACAACGGCAGCGACTTCGAGACGAAGAAGGCGCCCAGCACGGACGAGATCAACAAGGGTGCGATCAAGGCCGCGAAGGAAGCGGTGGCCGCCCTGCAGAACGGCACGAAGAGCTGAGAGCCTGACCTCGAACGCGGAAGCGGCCGAAGGAGCTGAGCTGCTCCTTCGGCCGTTCCCGTGTCCCGTGCCGTCGGCCGTCAGGCGGTGAGTTCCTCCTGCCGTCCGCGCGTCAGCATCAGCGCCAGGTACAGCACCGTCGAGGTGCCGAGCCCGACCGCCCAGCCATAGTCGGCGAGGGATTCCAGTGCCGGGATGGGCCGCCCGTCGAACAGGGGCTTGAAGCTGGCGCCGCCGATCGCGAGGACGCCGCCGGCCGCGAAGGCCACCACGGCCCGCCAGTTCCAGCCGCCGTCGTACCAGTAGCGGCCGCCGGTGCGGTACAGGTCGGTCAGGTCGAGCTTGCCGCGGCGCAGGATCCAGTAGTCGGCGATGAGGATGCCGGCGACCGTGCCCAGCAGTCCGCCGACCAGACCGAGCCAGGTGAAGATGTAGCCCTGCGGGTCGGAGTACAGCTTCCACGGGAAGATCAGCACGCCGAGTACGCAGGTGGCGAGGGCGCCGGTACGGAAACTGATTTTCCTCGGCGCGATGTTGGAGAAGTCGAAGGCCGGCGAGACCAGGTTGGCCGCGATGTTCACGGACAGCGTCGCCACCAGCACGGTCACCAGCGCGAACAGCAGCCCGAAGACGTTGTCCGTCTTCGCGGCGAGCTGTACCGGGTCCCAGATCGTCTCGCCGTAGACGGCCTGGGACCCGGAGGTGACCATGACCGACAGCAGGGCGAAGAGCGTCATGGTCGTGGGAAGACCGAGGGCCTGACCCCACGTCTGCGCTCTCTGCGACTTTCCGTAGCGGGTGAAGTCCGGGATGTTCAGCGACAGCGTCGACCAGAAACCGATCATGCCCATCAGGGACGGCCAGAAGAGTTTCCAGAAGTCGCCGCCCCAGCCGAGCTTGGAGGGCTGGTCCAGCAGCGGACCGAAACCGCCTGCTTTGTTGCTCATCCAGATCAGCATCACCAGCGCGCCGACCAGGACGAAGGGCGCCGCCCAGTTCTCGAAACGGCGGATCGTCTCCATGCCCCGGTAGATGATCGCGACCTGGATCACCCAGAACACCGCGAACGACAGCCACATCGTCCAGGCGTAGCCGCCGATCTTCCCGGCGTCGCTCCAGCCGTTGCCGATCAGTTTCCCGGCGAGGAAGTAGATCGCCTCGCCGCCGATCCAGGTCTGGATGCCGAACCAACCGCAGGCCACCAACGCCCGCACGACAGCGGGGAGGTTGGCGCCGCGGATACCGAAGGAGGCGCGGGCGAAGACCGGGAAGGGGATGCCGTACTTCGGTCCCGCGTGCCCGGTGAGCAGCATCGGGACCAGCACGATGAGGTTGGCCAGCGCGATGGTGAACACCGCCTGCTTCCAGTCCATGCCTACGGCGATCAGACCGGAGGCGAGCGTCCACGACGCCGTGTTGTGGGCCATGCCGACCCACAGCGCGGAGAAGTTGTACGTGGTCCAGGTGCGCTTCTCCACGGGAACCGGAAGCAGGTCCTCGTTGGCGTAGGGGCCGCTGGGCGGCGGTGAGCCCGGGGCGAGCTCGACGCGTCCGTCGGGACGGGTGACTTGGTCGGCCATGGGTATGGCCGTGGGAGCGGTGTCGGTCATGGGCAGGCCAATCAAACGAGGGGCGGATCCGGAAAGGCCGTGCGGGATCTCCGGCCCCCTCCTCCGGGAATGCCGCAGGAGGGGAGAACTGGAGTGGGGGGCTGGGGAGTCGAGCGGGGTGATCCGGGCAGGGATCAGCCGTTGACGGCCGGGATCACCGTCGTCCCGTACGCGTCGATGACCTTCTCCTGCGCGTCGTGCATGTCGTAGACGGCGAACTGGTCGACGCCCAGCTCGCGCAGGGCGTTCAGCTTCTCGATGTGCTTCTCGACGGGCCCGATGAGGCAGAACCGGTCGACGATCTCGTCGGGCACGAACTCGGTGTCGGGGTTGTCGCTGCGCCCGTGGTGCGAGTAGTCGTACCCTTGACGTGCCTTGATGTAGTCGGTGAGCTCCTCGGGGACCTGGGAGGAGTGCTCGCCGTACTTGGACACCAGGTCGGCGACGTGGTTGCCGACCATGCCGCCGAACCACCGGCACTGGTCGCGGGCGTGGGCGAGTGCCTCGGGCGAGTCGTCCTCGGTGACGTACGCGGGGGCGGCGACACAGATCTTCACCTCGGACGGGTCGCGTCCGGCGGCGACGGCCGCGTCCTTGACGGCCTTCACCATGTACTCGGTGAGGTACAGGTCGGCGAGCTGGAGGATGAAGCCGTCGGCCTCCTCGCCGGTCATCTTCAGCGCCTTGGGTCCGTACGCGGCCATCCAGACGGGGAGCCGGGCGTCCTCCTTGATCCAGGGGAACCTGACGACCGTGCCGCCGAGGTCGGCCTCCCGGCCCGAGCCGAGCGCCCGGATGACCTTCATGGCCTCGCTGATCCGGGCGAGGGTGTTCGGGGTGCGGCCGGCGACGCGCATCGCGGAGTCGCCGCGGCCGATGCCGCAGACCGTGCGGTTGCCGAACATGTCGTTGAGTGTGGCGAAGGTGGAGGCGGTGACCTCCCACGTGCGGGTGCCGGGGTTCGTCACCATCGGGCCGACCGTCAACGTGCTGGTGTTGGCCAGGATCTGGCTGTAGATCACAAAGGGTTCCTGCCAGAGCACCGCGGAGTCGAAGGTCCAGCCGTAGGTGAAACCGCTGCGCTCGGCGCGCTGCATCAGGCTGACGACCTTCGAGGCCGGCGGGTCGGTCTGCAGGACGAGTCCGAAGTCCATGGTGCGCTGCTCCTAGTTGAGGTACTGACAGGTGGAGCGCGGGGTGTAGACGCCGTGCCCGGCGTGTCCGGTGTACTCCCGCTCGGTGATGACGAGTTCGCCGCGCGAGAGGACCGTCTCGACACGGCCGGTGAGGCGCTTGCCCTCGTATGCCGAGTAGTCGACGTTCATGTGGTGCGTCTCGGCGGAGACGGTCTGCTCGGCGTGCGGGTCGTAGATGACGACATCGGCGTCGGCCCCCGGCGCGATGGTGCCCTTCTTCGGGTACATGCCGAACATCCGGGCCGGGGTGGCACAGGCGATCTCGATCCAGCGGCGGCGGCTGATGTGGCCGTCGACGACGGCCTGGTGGAGCAGGTCCATGCGGTTCTCGACGCCCGGCAGCCCGTTGGGGATCTTCGAGAAGTCGCCCCGGCCGAGCTCCTTCTGGCCCACGAAGCAGAAGGGGCAGTGGTCCGTCGACACCACCTGGAGGTCGTTGGTCCGCAGGCCCTGCCACAGCTTGGCCTGGTGCTCCTTCGGCCGCAGCGGGGTGCTGCACACATACTTCGAACCCTCGAAGTCGGGCTCCGCGAGGTTGTCGGTCGACAGGAACAGGTACTGCGGGCAGGTCTCACCGAAGACGTTCAGCCCCTCGTCGCGTGCCCTGGCGAGTTCCGCGACCGCTTCCATCGCCGATACGTGCACCACGTACAGCGGAGCGCCCGCGACCTGCGCGAGTTTGATGGCGCGGTGGGTGGCCTCGGCCTCCAGCAGCGCCTTGCGCACTTCGCCGTGGTACCGCGGATCCGTCTCGCCGCGCGCCAGCGCCTGCTCGACCAGGACGTCGATGGCGATACCGTTTTCCGCGTGCATCATGATCAGTCCGCCGTTCTCGGCGGAGCGCTGCATGGCGCGCAGGATCTGGCCGTCGTCGCTGTAGAAGACGCCGGGGTAGGCCATGAACTGCTTGAAGGACGTGACGCCCTCCTCCACCAGCAGGTCCATCTCCTTGAGCGTGTCCTGGTTCACGTCGGAGACGATCATGTGGAAGGCGTAGTCGATCGCGCAGGTGCCCTCCGCCTTGGCGTGCCAGGCGTCCAGGCCCTCGCGCAGGGTGTGGCCGACGCTCTGCACGGCGAAGTCGACGATGGTCGTCGTACCGCCCCAGGCGGCCGCCCGGGTTCCGGTCTCGAAGGTGTCGGAGGCGAAGGTGCCGCCGAACGGCAGCTCCATGTGGGTGTGGGCGTCGACCCCGCCCGGGATCACGTACTTCCCGGTGGCGTCGATGACGCGCTCGGCGCTCCAGGCCTCGGCGGCCGCAGTGCCGGAGGCGGCGAGGGCGGCGATACGGCCGTCCTCGATCAGGACGTCGGCGTGGATCTCGTCGGACGCGGTGATGACAAGGCCACCCCGGATGACGGTACGGCTGCTCATACTCCCTCTCCTGCCGTGCTCAACACTGGTGTGCGGGTCGGTCGGCGCCGCCGGTCGGGCCCCCGTGCACCGGACCGGCGGCGACCGCTGCGACCGCGGCCGCGCGGGCGGCCGCGGCCGGCTACGGAGCGGTGAGCGGCGGGTAGGCGTCGGGGCGGCGGTCCCGGTAGAACTGCCAGCGGTCGCGCACCTCGCGCAACTTGGCCATGTCGAGATCGCGGACGACGAGTTCGCTCTCCTTGTCGCTCGCCACCTCGCCGACGAACTGGGCCTCCGGGTCCACGAAGTACGAGGTCCCGTAGAAGTCGTTGTCGCCGAGTTCCTCGACGCCGACCCGGTTGATCGCGCCCACGAAGTACTCGTTGGCGACGGCCGCCGCCGGCTGCTCCAGCTGCCACAGATACGCGGACAGGCCCCGTGAGGTGGCCGAGGGGTTGAAGACGATCTCCGCGCCCGCCAGCCCCAGCGCGCGCCAGCCCTCCGGGAAGTGGCGGTCGTAGCAGATGTAGACGCCGATCTTTCCGACGGCCGTGTCGAACACCGGCCAGCCCACGTTCCCCGGGCGGAAGTAGAACTTCTCCCAGAAACCGTTGACCTGCGGGATGTGGTGCTTGCGGTACTTGCCGAGGTACGAGCCGTCCGCGTCGATCACGGCGGCAGTGTTGTAGAGGACCCCGGGCTGCTCCTCCTCGTACATCGGCAGCACCAGCACGATGCCGTGCTCCCGGGCGAGCGCCTGGAAACGCTCGACGATGGGGCCGTCGGGGATCTGCTCGGCGTACTCGTAGAACTGCGGGTCCTGGACCTGGCAGAAGTACGGTCCGTAGAACAGCTCCTGGAAACACAGGACCTGAGCACCCTGGGCGGCCGCGTCGCGCACCGCCTGCTCGTGGACCTGGATCATCGATTCCTTGTCGCCGGTCCAGGCCGTCTGGAAAATCGCGGCACGGATCACTGTGCTCATCGGGACCTCCGGTCGCTCGGTGTGCGAGGAGCCTAGAAAGGCCGGAAGGCCCATTTGAGTTGCACCGTGTCACGTCTGCGGGCGTCCGGCGTGCCAGCGTGTCACGTCTTGGTCGCCCCATGTTTCACCGCCGTTTTCCCAGGTCGTTTCATGTTTCCGGGTGGTTGCCGCCGCCCGCGGGTCAGCCCTGTTGAGCGTCGTGCGCGAGAAGCGCGATGTGCACCGAGGCGGCCTGTTCGAAGTCGTCCAGGTCCACGCCCAGCCGGCCCTCTATCGCCTCCAGCCGCCGGTACAGCGCGGGCCGGGAGACATGATGGAGCTGGGCGGTGCGGGACTTGTTGCGGCCGGTGGCCAGATAGGTCCGCAGCACGGCGAGCAGGTCCTCGCCCGCCGCGCACAGCAGCCCGTCGAGCTCTCGCTCGGCGAAGGACTGCACATGCGGGTCGTCCCGCAGCAGCCGGACCAGGCCCCGCAGATGGACGTCCTTGAGGCGGACGACGGCCGGGAGGTCGAGGGCGGCCGAGGAGTCGGCCACGGCGTCGGCGACGTGCTGGGCCTCGCGCAGTCCGGCGGGCACGTCCTCCCAGACGGTGCGCGGGTCGGCGGCCGCGACGACCCTGCGGGCCTGACCCGACTCCGTCCGCAGCCGGGCGGCGAAGCGCGCGGCCAGTGCGTCGGCGTCCTGGTCGCGGGCGAGGCTGAGCAGCACCGCCGTCGCCCCGTCCGCGAGCTCGGCGACCAGGCCCGGCATCCCCAACAGCCGTAGTGTCCGGTCAAGTTCGGCCGGGTCCCCGTCCCGCACGACCAGCGGGACGAAGGTGCGCCGGTTGACGGGGAGTCCGGCCGCGCGGGCCCGGGGCAGCAGCTGCCGGGCCGGTACGACGCCGGAGATCAGGTCGGTGAGCAGGCTCTGCGCGGACTGCTCCTCCCAGGTGTGGGCGGAGGCGCCGCCGAGCATGCGGTGCAGGACGAGGGCCTCGGCGGCCCGGTCGGCGAGCAGTCGTCCGCCCGCGGTGTCGCCGCGGTGCCCGCAGAGCATGATCTGCCCCCACCGTTCGCCGCGTCCGCCGAGCTCGGCGCGGATCCAGCCGTCGCCCTCGCTGCCGCCGGCCTGCCGGGCGATGCGCTCCCAGTCCCGCAGCACGTCGTCGACCGCCGACCGCTCCCCCGCCGTCGCCAGCACCCGGTGGGCGAGGTTGGTGACGACGACGGGGCAGGCCGCGTGCTGGGCGATCTCGTCGAGCAGCAGTTGCAGCGGGGCACCCGCGGTGATCAGTGCGGTGAGCGCGGTCCGTACGGCCTCCGACAGGCTGACGGCGGCGAACTTGCGCCGGACCAGACGGGACTGGACCTCCTCCGTCAACTCGGCGAAGGGGAAGGGCCGATGGAGCACGATCATGGGCAGCCCGCACCGCTCGGCAGCCCGCCGCATCACGTCCGGCGGGGTGGGAAAGGCGCGGCCGAGGCCCAGCACCACGGCCGCGGCCTCCGCCCGGTGCAGGGACCGGACGTACTCGGTCTGCGCGCTCTCGTCGCCGGCCAGCAGCACGCCGGTGGTGAGGACCATCTCGCCGCCGCTGAGCATCACGCCCACGTCCGCCGCCTCGGCGACGTGCACCCAGCGCACCGGCCGGTCGAGCTGCGCCGCGCCGGCGACCACCTCGGGCTCGCCGGCCAACACCCGTTCCAGGGCCAGGACCTGACGGACCGACAGGGCGGGTTCCAGGGGCTCTACGGGGCCCCAGGGCTCCGAGGTGATGGTCATGGCGATGTGTTCCCTTGCTCAGGCCGGCACTACTGCGTGGTCCTCAGCGCGCTTTCGAGGATCGCGGCGCCCTCCTCGGCCTCCGCCACGGTCAGGGACAGCGGCGGGGCGATGCGCAGGGCGCTGGTGTTGTGGCCGCCTCCCTTGCCCAGCAGCAGCCCGTCGGCGCGGGCCGCCTCCAGCACGGCGGACGCCCGGTCCGGGTCGGCCAGGCCGGTGCCGGGCCTGGTCAGTTCGACGCCGATCATCAGCCCGCGCCCGCGCACCTCCCGTACTCCGGGGTCTTGGGAGGCGACGGCGCGCAGCCGCTCGATGAGCAGCCCGCCGACCCGCCGGGCGTTGCCCTGGAGGTCGTGTTCCAGCAGGTAGCCGAGGTTGGCGAGGCCGGCCGCCATGGTGACCTGGGTGCCGCCGAACGTGGAGATGCTGTTGGCGTCCAGGCAGTTCATGATCTCGGAGCGGGCGATGACACCGCCGATGGACATGCCGTTGCCGATGCCCTTGGCGAAGGTGACGATGTCCGGCGGACCGCTCTGCCCATGCGCCTGCCAGCCCCAGAAGTGCTCACCGGTGCGTCCCCAGCCGGTCTGCACCTCGTCGGCGATCCACAGGATGCCGGATGCGTTCAGCACGTCACGGAATGCCGCGTACAGGCCGTCGGGCGGCGAGGTGAAGCCTCCGACGCCCTGGATCGGCTCGGCGATCAGGGCCGCGGGCGGGCGGGTGTGCCCGAGCAGGTCCTTCAGGTCCTCGACGCAGGCGTCGATGAACTCGGCGTCGTCGAGGTCGGCGAAGGGGCCGCGGGTGCGCACCCCGCCGTGCACGTACAGCGTCTGCAGCGGGGACAGCGAGGTCGGGGACCAGCCGCGGTTGCCGGTGATGCCGACCGCGCTGAAGGAACGGCCGTGGTAGCTGTTGCGCATCGCCAGGACGGTGTTGCTGCGCCGGTATGTGGTGGCGAGCAGCAGCGCCGTTTCGTTGGCCTCGGTGCCGGAGGTGGTGAAGAAGACCCGGGCGTCGGGGATGCCGCTGACGTGGGCGATGCGCTCGGCGAGCTCGACCATGGGCCGGTTGAGGTAGAGCGTGGACGAATGGACGATCCGCCCGGCCTGCTCGCTCACCGCTTTCGTCACCTCGGGCAGCGCGTGCGCGGTCATCGTGGTGAGGATGCCGCCGAAGAAGTCGAGGTACTTGTTTCCGTCGGCGTCCCAGACGTGGCGGCCCTCGCCGTGGGTGATCTCCAGCGGGTTGTCGTAGTAGAGGGCGAGCCAGTCCGGCAGGACGCTTCGATGGCGGGCGTGGAGGTCGCTCACGGCTGCACCAGTCCTTCGTAGGCGTCGGGACGGCGGTCGCGGTAGAAGGCCCACTGCTGGCGGACCTGCTCGACCAGGTCGAAGTCGAGGTCGCGGACGAGGAGTTGCTCGTCCTTGTCGCTGGCGACGTCACCGACGAACTGCCCGCGCGGGTCGACGAAGTACGAGGTCCCGTAGAAGTCGTTGTCGCCGTACTCCTCGACGCCGACCCGGTTGATCGCGGCGACGAAGTACTCGTTGGCGACCGCGGCCGCCGGCTGCTCCAGCTGCCAGAGGTGGGCGGACAGACCGCGGTGGGTGGCCGACGGGTTGTAGACCAACTGTGCTCCCTTCAGGCCGAGTTGCCGCCAGCCCTCCGGGAAGTGACGGTCGTAGCAGATATAGACGCCGACCTTGCCGACGGCCGTGTCGAAGACGGGCCAGCCGATGTTGCCCGGCCTGAAGTAGTACTTCTCCCAGAAACCCTTCACCTGCGGAATGTGGTGTTTGCGGTACTTTCCGAGGTACGAGCCGTCGGCGTCGATCACGGCGGCGGTGTTGTAGTAGAAACCGGACTGCTCCACCTCGAAGACCGGCACCACGACCACCATGCCCGTCTCGCGCGCGAGGTCCTGCATACGACGCACGGTCGGCCCGTCGGGGACCGGCTCGGCCCAGCGGTAGTGCTCCGGCTCCTGGACCTGACAGAAGTAGGGAGCGTTGAACACCTCCTGGAACCCGATGACCTTCGCACCCTGCCGGGCCGCCTCGCGGGCGTGCTCCTCGTGTTTCGCCACCATGGACTCGGTGTCGCCGGTCCAGGTGGCCTGGACCAGAGCGGCACGTACGACGTTGGCCATGAGCTGCTCCTTCGACGGGACGGCAGAGCGTCTACGCGCGTGTACGCCGACCGTAGAGGGCGAAGGTCCCGCCGGGAAGGATGCCCGCCCACTCGGTCGAGTGAACTGCATTGAATGCCCCGCAAGAAACAAGCGTGAGCGGATTTCTTTACCTCGGTGTAAACCGGGCCGGCCGGGTGCGGCCCGGTCAGGCGGTGAAGCCCGCGACCCGCAGGGCGTGCACGAGGTCCCAGCGGCGCTCCTCCGAGACGGTCCGGGCCGCCTCCAGCAGGAGCGGGACGAGCGTCTGCGGGTCCGGGGCGACGCTGCGGGCGGCCTCCTCGGGGGTACGGACATGGACGTACGCGTCGAGCAGCGCGCGGGCCTCCCGGCGCCTGCCCTCCGCGACCAGGCCCAGCACGGACTGCCCGATCTCGGCGGCCGGCCGGGCGACGCCCTGCCGCAGGATCTGCTCGCCGTCGGCCGTGCGCCCCACGGCGGCCAGGGCGTCGGCCGCCGCGACGAGCCGGTCGGCGGGCAGGGACGCGGCCTCCCAGAGCAGGGTGGTCCAGTCGGCGGTGAGTCCGGCGCGCTGCAGTTCGGCCGCGAGCAGCGGGATGCGGGCGGCCGGCCAGTAGGCGAGCTCGACCAGCAGGGCGTGCGCCTCGCCGCTGCGGCCGTCGCCGCGCAGCCGCACCAACCGCTCCACCACCTCGACGGTCTCCCGCCGGGCCACCGCGTCCAGCGGCTCACGCTGCGGCTCGGACGGAGGCTCGACCTTCTCGGCGGCCCCGGCGAAGCGGGCGCCACGCGGGGTGCGGCCCGCGGGCGCGGCAGGCGCGGGCGCCACCGGCTCGGCGACGGGCGGTACGACGGGAACGCCGGCGTCCTCCTCCTCGGCGAGCCCGGCGAAGCGGGCGCTGCCACGACGCCGCTTGCGCTGCTTGGGCACGGGCGCCGGTGCGGGAGCGGGAGCGGGGGTCTCCTCGGCGGGGGCCGTCGGAGCCCCGGCATCGTATGCGTCGACCGTGGCGCCCGCAGCGCCCGCGGCGGACTCGGCACCGCGATACCCGGCCCGCGTGTCATATGCGTCGCCCCCGGAACCGCCCGCAGCCTCAGCGCCGCGAAAGCCGCCCCCGGCGTCGTCGTACGCCCCGACCGCAGAACCCGCCGCCGATTCCACACCGCGATGCCCCGCCCGAGCGTCGTACGCGCCGACCCCAGCGCCCGCCGCAGGCCCGGCGGCACGGAACCCGGACCGGGCGTCATACACGTCGACCGCAGCACCGCCCACGGGCTCCGCAGCCCGGTACCCGGCCCCGGCATCGTATGCATCGACCACAGCACCCGCCGCAGGCTCGGCGGCACGGAACCGGGACCCGGGGTCATACACGTCGGACGCAGCACCCGCCGCCGATGCCGCGTCGCCATGCCCCGCCCGCCCGGCGTACGCGTCGGCCGTGGAACCTGCCGCAGGCTCGGCGGCACGGAAGCCGGACCGGGGGTCGTACGCGGCGGCAGTGGGACCCGCCGCCGATTCCGCGTCGCGATGCCTCGCCCGGGCGGCGTATGTGTCGGTCGTGGGGGTGGTGGGGCGGGTGTTGTGGGTTGGATCGGTGGTGGGGACGGAGGCCGGGAGGCGGTCCAACTCTGCCATCCGGTAACGGAGTTCGGCGCAACGGGCGGTGGCTCGTTCGTGGTCGTCGTGGGCCCAGGCGAGGTCGAGGCGGATGGCGTCGGCCTGGTCGTGGGTGGCCGCCGAGGCGAGCCGGCGGCTCAGGTCGGCCAGCCGTTCCGCGGCGTAGCGCTGTTCGCGGAGCATCACGTCGAGCCGGTCCCCGAGGGCGTCGCGGCCGCCGGGCCGGGCGTCGTGGGCGGCGAGCGCGGCGGCGTGCAGGGGCCGTACCCGTTCCGCCTCCTGTACGGCGACGTCGGTGCCGTACTCGGCGGCGAGGTCCTGGAGCAGCGCCTCCACCACGTCCCAGGGCGGCACCTCACGTCCGTCGAGGCAGGCCTGCATGCCGTCGGGATCGCGCTGCCAGAACACCGCGCACCAGCCGGCGCCCTGATCCAGGCGCGCCAGCAGTGCACTCAGGTGGCTCGCGAACTCCCGCACCCCGCCCGGGAGTTGATGCACATCCATCGCTCGACTCCCGCCCGGCCGGAACACTTGCGGTTCGTAGAAAACACCAGTCGTGTTACAGCGGGGCTACGGCAAGTTTTCGAAGCGGACGCGACGGCGTCGTTTGCGCGATCTTGACCCATGCCCGACGGCGGGCGCCGGGGGTCATACCGGGGCGAGCGCGCACAGCCCCGCCAGTTCGTCCATCGACAGGCCGAGCACCCGGGCGAGCGCGGCGACGGTGAAGAACGCCGGGGTGGGCGCGCGGCCGGTCTCGATCTTGCGGAGGGTCTCGGCGGAGATGCCCGCGCTCGCCGCGATCTCGGTCATGCGCCGGCCGCCGCGCGCCTCGCGCAGCAACCGCCCGAGCCGCTCGCCGCGTTCGCGCTCTTCCGGAGTGAGGGGGTTACGCACCATGCCGTCATTCTAATACCGGTATAGTAATTGGCATGGTGGAGCTGAAGACAGACACATCGATCGATGCCATGTACGAGGCGGGACAGGTCGTCGCACGGGCTCTTACGGCCGTGCGCAAGGCCGCCGACGTGGGCGTTTCCCTGCTGGAGCTGGACGAGCTGGCGCATGAGACGCTGCGGGAGGCGGGGGCGACATCACCGTTCCTCGGCTACCGACCGTCCTTCGCCCCGACGCCCTTCCCGGGGGTGATCTGCGCATCCGTGAACGACGCGATCGTGCACGGCGTCCCCACCCGCTACCGGCTGCGCGACGGCGATCTGCTCTCCGTCGACTTCGGCGCCGAGCTGAACGGCTGGGTCGGCGACTCCGCGATCAGCTTCACCGTCGGAAGGGCGCGCCCGGCGGACGTCCGGCTGATCGAGACGGCCGAGCGCGCTCTCGCGGCGGGCATCGAGGCGGCGGTCGTCGGCAACCGCGTCGGCGACATCGCGCACGCGATCGGCACGGTGTGCCGGGCGGGGGGCTACGGCATCATGGACGACTTCGGCGGCCACGGCGTGGGCCGCCACATGCACGAGGACCCGGCGATCCCCAACGAGGGCCGCCCGCACCGCGGCCTCCCGCTGCGTCACGGCATGGTCATCGCGATCGAACCGATGCTGATCGCCGGCGGCGGGGACGACTATCACGCGGCCCCGGACGGCTGGACCCTGCGAACGAACGACGGCTCAAGAGCGGCCCACACCGAACACACCGTGGCGATCACGGAGGCCGGCCCGAGAGTCCTGACCGAGAGGCTGTAGCGCAGCCGGCGGTACACCGGGGCACGGGGCCGTCAGGCACCCAGGACATGCCACGCAAAAGGGAACGTGCCATGGTGGTCTACGGGCCCTGCCCAACCACACAGGTGTAGCGCCGCACGGCGAGGGCACCCGCGTCCGAACGGTACCTCGATCGAACGGAACGCCATGACCAGCGGCTTCACCAGCCCGGAGGGCTACGGCGACCCCTTCGGTGAATTCCTGGCCCGCTTCTTCGGCGGGCCCCGCCCCGGCCCCCGCCAGATCAACATCGGCCAGCTCCTCAGCCGGCCGGCGAGGGAGCTCGTGCGCGGCGCGGCCCAGTACGCCGTCGAGCACGGCAGCCGCGACCTGGACACCGAGCACCTGCTGCGCGCGGCCCTCTCCGCGGAGCCGACGCGCAGTCTGCTCAGCCGGGCGGGCGCCGACCCCGACTCCCTCGCGACGGAGATCGACGAGCGCTCGGGCCCGGTCCAGCACCCCCCGGGCGAGGCGCCGCCGCCCACCTCGCTGGCCCTGACCCCGGCCGCGAAGCGTGCCCTGCTGGACGCCCACGACCTGGCCCGTTCCCGCGGCGCGGGGCACATCGGCCCGGAGCATGTGCTCAGCGCCCTCGCCGCGAACCCGGACTCGGCGGCCGGGCACATCCTCAACGCGGCCCGCTTCGCCGCCGCCGGTCTGCCGCCCGAGCCCCCGGACGCCGCCCAGGCGACCCGCACCGCGGACCGGCAGCGGTCCACCGACACGCCCACGCTCGACAAGTACGGCCGTGATCTGACCGAGCTGGCCCGCGAGGGCCGGATCGACCCGGTGATCGGCCGGGACGACGAGATCGAACAGACCATCGAGGTGCTCTCGCGGCGCGGCAAGAACAACCCGGTGCTGATCGGCGACGCGGGCGTCGGCAAGACCGCCATCGTGGAGGGGCTGGCCCAGCGGATCGCGGAGGGCGACGTGCCGGACACCCTCGTCGCGCGGCGCGTGGTCGCCCTGGACCTGACGGGCGTGGTCGCGGGAACGCGTTACCGCGGCGATTTCGAGGAGCGGCTGAACACCATCGTCGACGAGATCCGCGCGCACTCCGACCGGCTGATCGTCTTCATCGACGAACTGCACACGGTCGTCGGCGCGGGCGGAGGCGGCGAGGGCGGGTCGATGGACGCCGGAAACATCCTCAAGCCGGCCCTGGCCCGCGGCGAACTGCACATCGTGGGCGCGACGACACTGGAGGAGTTCCGGCGGATCGAGAAGGACGCGGCGCTGGCCCGCCGTTTCCAGCCGATCCTCGTCCCGGAGCCGTCCGTCGCGGACGCGCTGGAGATCCTGCGCGGACTGCGCGACCGCTACGAGGCCCACCACCAGGTCCGCTACACCGACGAGGCGCTCGTCGCGGCCGTGGAGCTGTCCGACCGCTATCTCACCGAGCGCAGGCTGCCCGACAAGGCGATCGACCTGATCGACCAGGCCGGCGCCCGGGTGCGCCTCGGCGCCCGAACGAAGGGCACTGACGTACGGGCCATGGAGCGCGAGGTCGAGCAGCTCGCCCGCGACAAGGACCAGGCGGCCGCGGACGAACAGTACGAGCAGGCCACCCAACTACGGGACCGTATCGTCGAGTTGAAGCAGCGCATCGCGGACGCCAGCGGTGAGGACGCGGCCGACGAGGGCTGTGATCTGAAGGTCACCGCGGAGGCCGTCGCCGAGGTGGTGTCCCGGCAGACCGGCATCCCGGTCGCCAGCCTCACCCAGGAGGAGAAGGACCGACTGCTCGCCCTGGAGGAGCATCTGCACGAGCGGGTCGTCGGCCAGCAGGAGGCCGTACGGGTCGTCGCGGACGCGGTGCTGCGCTCACGCGCCGGGCTCGCGAGCCCGGACCGGCCGATCGGCAGCTTCCTCTTCCTCGGCCCGACCGGCGTCGGCAAGACGGAACTGGCCCGCGCGCTCGCCGAGGCGTTGTTCGGCAGCGAGGAGCGCATGGTCCGGCTCGACATGAGCGAGTACCAGGAGCGGCACACCGTCAGCCGTCTGGTGGGCGCCCCGCCCGGCTATGTCGGCCACGAGGAGGCCGGGCAGCTGACGGAGGTCGTCCGCCGTCATCCGTACTCGCTGCTTCTGCTCGACGAGGTGGAGAAGGCGCACCCGGACGTCTTCAACATCCTGCTGCAGGTCCTCGACGACGGCCGGCTCACCGACTCCCAGGGCCGCACGGTGGACTTCACCAACACGGTGATCGTGATGACCAGCAACCTGGGCTCGGAGGCGATCACCCGGCGCGGCGCCGGCATCGGCTTCGGGTCGGGCGGCACGGACGCCGACGAGGAGGCGCGGCGCGAGCAGATCCTGCGTCCGCTGCGCGAGCACTTCCGGCCGGAGTTCCTCAACCGGATCGACGAGATCGTCGTCTTCCGGCAGCTCACGAGTGAGCAACTGCGGCAGATCACCGACCTGTTGCTGGAGAGGACGCGTCGGCTGGTGCATGCCCAGGGCATCACGGTCGAGTTCGGCGGCGCGGCCGTCGACTGGCTCGCCGAGCGCGGCTACCAGCCCGAGTACGGTGCCCGGCCGTTGCGCCGCACCATCCAGCGCGAGGTCGACAACGAGCTCTCGCGGCTGTTGCTGGACGGGCGGGTCAAGGAGGGCGACCGGGTGCGGGTGGAGGTCGAGGACGGGCGGCTCGCGTTCCGCACGCCGCCGCCCGTCCCCACCGCCGAACTCTGAACTCCGGCCACTACGGCGCCGGGTGCACCACCTGCGCGGAGCCGCCGCCGCGCCGTACGGTCTCGGCGGCGGCCAGCCACTTGCCGTTCGGCAGCCGTTGCACGCCCGTCGCGGCACCGATCTCGGGGTTGGGCTTGAAGGAGTGGCCAAGGGCCTCCAGCCGGGCCCGCAGGCTGTCCGGGCCGGCGTCGTTGTAGAGCGCGGGCTCCAACTCCGTCTGCGCGGCGTTGCGTTGGCTGGCGCGCGGGGCGGCGATCGCGTCGACGAGCGGCAGACGGCGGTCGAGGAACTCGGTCAGGGTCTGCAGCACGGTGGTGATGATGGTCGCGCCGCCGGGCGAACCCAGCGCCACCACAGGGTTGTTGTGCCGGTCCAGCACGATCGTGGGTGAGATCGACGACCGCGGCCGCTTGCCCGGCCCCGGCAGGTTCGGGTCGTGGACGGCCGGGTTGGCGGGCGCGAAGGAGAAGTCCGTCAGCTCGTTGTTGAGGATGAAGCCGCGGCCGGGGACGGTGATGGCGCTGCCGCCGGTCTGCTCGATGGTGAGCGTGTAGGAGACGACGTTGCCCCACTTGTCGGCGACGGTCAGGTGCGTGGTGTTCTCGCCCTCGTACGTCGTCGGCGCCGCCGTGCCGCCGGTGTTGCAGCGGGCCGGGTTGCGTGGGTCGCCAGGTGCCACAGGACTGGTCAGGACCGCGTCGTCCTTGATGAGGCAGGCGCGGGAGTCGGCATACTTCTGCGACAGCAGTTGCTTCGTGGGCACGTCCTCGAAGGCGGGGTCGCCGACCCAGCGTCCCCGGTCGGCGAAGGCGATCCTGCTCGCCTCGATGAAGTGGTGCAGATACTGCACCTCGCTCGCCTTGGAAAGGTCTGTCTTCTCAAGGATGTTGAGGGCCTCGCCGACCGTTGTGCCGCCCGAGGACGACGGGGCGATGGAGTAGACGCCCAGTCCGCGGTACGAAGTCCTCGTCGGCGCCTGGGATTTGGCGCGGTAGGCCGCGAGATCCCTGGCGGTCAGGTCGCCGGGCCGGGCGTTCCAGCTCGAACCCGGGTCCACGGGAGGGTGGTTGACGGTGTTGACGATGTCCTTGCCGAGGTCGCCCCGGTAGATCGCGTCGACGCCCTTCCTGCCGAGCTCCTCGTAGGTCTTCGCGAGGTCGGGGTTCTTGAACATGGAGCCCACGACGGGGAGCCCGCCACCCGGCAGGAACAGCTTCGCCGTGTCGGGGAAGTAGCGGAAGCGGGTCTCGTTGGCGGCGGTCTGGCTGCGGAAGGTGTCGTCGACGGTGAAGCCGTCGCGGGCGATGCGCTCGGCGGGCTTCAGGACCGTGCCGAGCCGTTCGCTGCCCCACTTGCCCAGTGCCGTCGCCCAGGTGGCCGGCGTGCCCGGCGTGCCGACGCTGAGGCCGCTGCTGACGGCGTCCGCGAAGGCGAGCGGCTTGCCGTTCTCCAGGAAGAGACCGGAGTCCGCCGTCAGCGGCGCGGTCTCGCGGCCGTCGATGGTGTGCACCGTGCGGGACTTGGCGTCGTAGTAGACGAAGTAGCCGCCTCCGCCGATGCCGGAGGAGTAGGGCTCGGTGACGCCGAGGGCGGCGGCGGTGGCGACGGCCGCGTCGACGGCGTTGCCGCCCTTCCTCAGTATCTCGATACCGGCCGCGGAGGCGTCCGCGTCGACGCTGGCCACGGCGCCGCCGTAGCCGACGGCGACGGGTGCCTTCTCAACCGCCGTTCTCTGTGCGGCGGGTGGCGCTGCCGCCCCCACCGTGACCACGGCGGCCGAGACCGCCAGGACCGACAGTTTCCGCGGGACAGGGCGACGCATCCGTACCTCCAGTCCAGGACCGTCCGCGCAGCGTAACCACATTCGCGGGGGCCTGACAGCCTCCTTCCGGGCACTGTCATACGACTGCCACACCTCGAACACGGGTACGTACCGGTCATGCTCGCCCGCTACCATGCGCGCCCATGAACGACGACGTGCGCAACATCGTCCTGGGCGTGGTCGCCGCCGGCATCAGCGCCGCGTTCGGCTGGCTCGCCCGTACGTACCTGTGGCGGCGCCGACTACGGCGCAAGCAGGCGTTCTTCGGGCTGCCGGAGAACTCGGAGACCCTGCTGGTCGTCAACCGCGACCCGGCGTCCTCCGAGCCCGCGGTGCACCGTTTCGACGTCTTCGCGCTGCTGGAGCTCTCCGCGCTGATCAAGGACTGCGGCGCCAACGTCCAGGTGGTCACCCAGGACACCGCCCAGCAGGGTTTCGGCGAGCGCACCGAGTTCTGCGTGGGCGGCCCCGCCTCCAACCGGCGCATGATGGCGCACATGGCGGCGATGCTGCCGGGCGTGCGCGTCAACGTCGACCCCGAACCGGGGCCGGACCGGGGGGCGTTCCAGATCGGATCCGAGCGTTACCGGCTGGAGGCGGGGATCACGGAGTACGTGCTGCTGGCCCGGCTCACCGCGGGCGGGCGGCGTGACATGCGGCCGGTGTTCCTCTTCTGCGGCCAGCGCGCGATCACCAACCAGGCCGCCACCCGCTATCTCGCCCGCAACCACGAGCGGCTGGCCCGCAAACACGGGAACAACTCGTTCGTGCTGTTGCTGAAGGTGGTCAACTCGCAGGCGTACGGCCCCGATGTGGTGGATCTGGTCGCCGACGTGAGCCGGGCGGCGCAGGCGCCGCTGCCGTCCCAGGAGGTGGCTTCGCGCAGCTCACATCGTGCGTCCTGAGTGCCTTCCGGTAAGCGCGTGCACAGCACAACAATCGTTACTCCCACGTAACTTACCGACGGGTTACTTCGGCTGGGAAACGCGGTTACCGTCGGTTCACTTTGCACTGGGGCACGTCGAGGAGTGAACCGTGGGACAGCACCGCAAGGCCCTGCGCACGACCGCCGTGGGCGCCGTCTCCGCGTCCCTGGTCGCCGGGAGCGTCCTCGCACTGGCTCCCGCGGCGCACGCGGCGACGAACGACGTCCGCTTCGTCGACATCGCCGGGGACGGCGGGACCGTCCTCAAGGCCAACGTCGTCACCCCCGCGGGCACCGACGGCCAACGCCGTTACCCGCTGATCGTGCTGCCCACGGCCTGGGGCTTCCCACAGGTCCAGTATCTCGCCCAGGCCCGGAAACTCGCCGATACCGGTTACGTCGTGCTCAGTTACAACGTGCGGGGCTTCTGGCAGTCCGGCGGCGAGATCGAGGTCGCGGGCCCGCCCGATGTGGCCGACGCCTCCAAGGTCGTCGACTGGGCGCTCGCGCACACCCCGAGCGACCCGCGGAAGGTCGGCATGGCGGGGGTCTCCTACGGCGCCGGGATCAGCCTGCTCGCCGCCGCGCACGACCGGCGCGTCAAGGCGGTCGCCTCGCTCAGCGGCTGGGCGGACCTGATCGACTCGATCTACTCCGGGCGCACCCAGCACTCCCAGGCCGCGGCCCTGCTCGACACGGTGGGCATGGTCACCGGCCGGGTGAGCGCCGAGTCCCAGCAGGTCTTCTCGGACTTCTTCGCCTCCGACCTGTCCCGGGAACAGGCCATGATCGAGTGGGGGCGGAAACGTTCCGCCGCAACCTACCTGGACCAGCTCAACAACAACGGTGCGGCGATCATGCTCGCCGGCGCCTGGGGCGACACCGTCTTCCCGCCCAACCAGAGCGCCGACTTCTACGAGAAGCTGACCGTCCCGAAGCGGCTGGAGTTCCGCCCCGGCGACCACGCGACCCCCGAGATCACCGGCCTGCTCGGGCTGCCCAACGACGTGTGGACCGACACCGAGCGCTGGTTCGACCACTACCTCAAGGGCGAGGACAACGGCGTCGACCGGGAACAGCCGGTCCGGCTCAAGTCCCGTTCCACAAGCGGTTACGAGGGCTATCCGGACTGGAAGTCGGTGACCGCCACCCGCAAGAAGATCGCCCTCGCGGGCACGACCACCCTGCACACCAACGTGGACTCGGGCGCGGACGCCGGAATCGTCTTCCTGTCCAGCATCCTCGACCAGGTGGCGAAGCTCCCCCCGTTGGCGTCCCTGCCCCTGCTCCCCCGCCGCTGGGCCGCCGTATGGCAGTCGGAGACGTACACGAGGGCCCAACAGGTGCGTGGCACCGCGCAGTTGCACACCACCGTCACCCCGACCGAGGAGAGCGGCACCCTCGTCGCCTATCTGTACGACGTGGGGCCGCTCGGCCTCGGCAAGCTGGTCAGCAACGCGCCGTACACCTTCCACGGACGCACGCCCGGCAAGCCGTTCCGTCTCGACCTGGACCTGTTCTCCACGGCCTACGACATCCCGGCAGGGCATCGGCTCGCCCTGGTCGTCGACACGGTCGACCCGCTCTACATCGAGCACAACCCGTCCGGCGCGCGGCTGACCTTCTCCTCGCCGGCGAACGACCCGTCGTACGTGTCGATTCCGCTGCGCGAGCAGTGATCTCCGGCCGCTGCCGGGGCGGGTGGGCTCGGTTGCTGCCGCCGGTCGGGATCAGTGCTTGAGGATCTTGGAGGCCATGAAGACCACCCGGTTGGCGGCCGAGCACGCGAAGCCCATCTCGTGGCTCGCCATGGGTTCCACGGCGAGGGCGCGGGCGATCGCCGGGCTCCCCCCGTGCGTCTTGTGGGCGAAGAGGTTGAAGGACTGGAAGACCATGCGGACGTCCGACCGGAGTCTCGCCAGGCTCTTGCCCTCCTCCTCGGGCAGCGGCTGTCCGTGGAGGGTGATCGAGCGGGACTGGATCGGCTCCAGCCGGTTGATCGCGCGGCACAGTGTCGACTTCCCCGATCCCGAAGGGCCGATCACCACGACCACCTCCCCCTGCCGACGGTGAGGTTGACGTCCTGCAGGACATGGAGCTCCCCGAAGTACTTGTTGACGTCACGCAGCTCGATCAACGGATCGATGGCCATGCGCAGCCCTACTCACTCTCAGCTGTGTCGTGGTTGCCGCAAACTATCCACATAAGGCTGGAGTTAAGACACGACACGCACTTTTCTGTCATTAGCCGTATTTACTCAAGATAGTCAGTTCTCTGACACCTCTGCGTACAGCTGGGACAGTTCGGGAGTGCCGCTCGCGGCCCACTCGTGTCCTGCGGTGACCACGTCGACCTCCCGGCCGGACTCCAGCCTGACGACCGGCTCGCCGCCGGGCCGGATCGCCCAGGCGGCGCCCGGCACGGTGCGCACCACGACGGTGCCCAGGTAGAGCCCGGCGTCATGGCCGAACCACGGCAGGCCGTCCTCGTCGTCGCGCCAGCGCGGCGGAAGCTGGTCCAGGGCCTCCAACGAGGCGGCGGTGTCGTCGAGTCCGATCCCCTCCCGGGCCGCGTGGGATCGCAACAGCTCGCATTCGGAGAGGAGTTCAGCGATCCCCTCGGGGTCCTCGGCCAGCACCGACGCGCGGTACTTCTTGCTCCTGTTGCCCAGGAAAGGGATGTTCATAAGCTCAGCGTGACACCGGCACCGGGGTGTGCACCACAGGCGCGCTGGCCCTCCCCGGGACCTACACCTCGAGGTCGACGACGACCGGCGCGTGGTCCGAGGCGCCCTTGCCCTTGCGTTCCTCGCGGTCGACGTAGGCGTCCTTGACGGCCTTGGCGAACGGCTCGTTGCCGTACACCAGGTCGATGCGCATGCCGCGGTTCTTGGGGAAGCAGAGCTGGCGGTAGTCCCAGTACGTGAAGGGGTGCTCGTACTTCAGGGGGCGCGGGACGACGTCCGACAGGCCGGCCTCGCGCAGGGCGGCCAGGGCGGCGCGCTCGGCCGGGGTGACGTGGGTGAGGCCCTCGAAGGCGGCCACGTCGTAGACGTCGTCGTCGGTCGGCGCCACGTTGTAGTCGCCCATCACCGCGAAGGGCCGGCCGCCCGCCGCGTCGCCCGCGACGGCCGCCTTGAGGGCCTCGAACCACTGGAGCTTGTAGGCGTAGTGCGGGTGGTCGACCTCGCGGCCGTTCGGCACGTACACCGACCAGACGCGGACCGGGCCGCAGGTCGCCGAGATGGCACGGGGCTCCGGCGCGCCGTCGTAGCCGGGGTCGCCGGGCAGGCCCTTGACGACGTCCGCGAGGCCGACGCGGGAGATCACCGCCACGCCGTTCCACCGGCCCGTGGCGTGGACGGCCGCCTCGTAGCCCCGCTCGCGCAGCTGGTCGAGCGGGAACTGCTCCTCGGCGACCTTGGCCTCCTGGAGGCAGAGCACGTCGGTGCCGCTGCTCTCCAGCCAGGCCAGGAGCCTCGGCAGGCGGGCGGTGATCGAGTTGACGTTCCAGGTCGCGATGCGCATGTCTCACAACCTACCCGGCAGGTCCGACACTCACAGGAGTGCGGTCTCCCCGGGCGTCAGCCGCAGGTGCCGCGAGCCGCCGAGGGAGCCGATCTGGTTGTCGTAGATCGGGCGGGCGAGGTCGGTGAGGAGGGCGTCGTGGATGTCGTAGGCGCGCTGTGGCTTCACCTCACGGACGTAGTCGATGACCTCGGAGATCTTGCTCCAGGGGGCCATCACCGGGAGCATCAGCGTCTCGACGGCGCGGTCGGGGACGGTGAGGGCGTCGCCGGGGTGGAAGACACGGCCGTCGTCGATGAGGTAGCCGACGTTGGTGATGCGCGGGATGTCGGGGTGGATGACGGCGTGCAGCTCGCCGTGGACCTGGACGTCGAAGCCCGCGGCGGTGAACGTGTCGCCGTGGCCGACGGTGTGGACGCGGCCGGGGAAGGCCGTGGAGATCTTCTCGGCGACCGACTTCAGGGTCCAGATCTCGGCCGCCGGGTTGGCGTCCATGGCCGTGCGCAGCCGGCCTTCGTGGAAGTGGTCGGGGTGCTCGTGCGTGACCAGGATGGCGTCCGCGCCGACCGCCGCGTCCTCCTCGCCGAACCCGCCGGGGTCGAGGACGAGCGTGTGCCCGTCCTTCTCCAGGCGCACGCACGCGTGGAACTTCTTCGTGAGCAACAGATCCGTCGTCATGGCATCCATCCTGCCCCGGCGCCGACGGCGGGGCTCACTCGGTGGGAGTGGTCTCCTCGCGGATGACCTGCTGCGCCACCTTGAACGCGCTGTTCGCCGCCGGTACGCCGCAGTAGACGGCCGCCTGGAGCAGCACTTCCTTGATCTCGTCCGGGGTGAGGCCGTTGCGCAGGGCGGCGCGGGTGTGGAAGGCGAGCTCCTCCAGATGGCCGCCGGCGACCAGCGCGGTGAGCGTGACGCAGGAGCGGGAGCGCCGGTCGAGGCCGGGGCGGTCCCAGATCTCGCCCCAGGCGTAGCGGGTGATGAACTCCTGGAAGTCCCCGGAGAACTCGTCGGCCTGCGACAGCGCCCGGTCGACGTGGGCGTCGCCGAGGACCTCCCGGCGCACCTTCAGCCCGGCGTCGTACGGATCGGGGCGGCCCATGACCTGTGGCGGCTCGACGACGGGGGCGGGAGCGATCTCCGCGATGGCCACGGGCTGCGGAGGCTGCTGGGGCGCGGTCAGGACGGCTCTGACGGGGACGCCCGGGATGGCCGTCTGCCCGGTGCCGGAGTCGTAGGCGGGCTGCCAGGCGGTGGAGAAGTGGCGGACGAGCAGGTCGGTGACGGCGGCGGGCTGCTCGACGGGGACCAGGTGCGAGGCGCCGGGGACGACGGCCAGGCGGGCGTCGGGGATGCCGGCCACCAGGGTGCGTGCCTCGGCGGGGCCGGTGACCTGGTCGTCCGAGCCGACGAGGACGAGCGTCGGCACGCCCACGCGACCGATCTCGGCCCGTACGTCGAACGCGGCGAGGGCCTCGCAGGCCGCGATGTAGCAGCCGGGGTCGGTGGTGCGCACCATCTGCACCGCCCACTCGGTGATCGCGGGCTGCGCGGCCGCGAAGCCGCTGGTGAACCAGCGGTCGGGCGAGGTGCGGGCGATGGGGTCGAGGCCGTTCGTGCGGACTATCACGCCGCGCCGGCGAAACTCGTCGGCCGTGCCGAACCGCGGGGAGGCCGCGATCAGCGCCAGCGAGGCGACGCGCTCCGGGTGCCGCAGAGCCAGCTCCACGCCGACCGCGCCGCCGAACGCACAGCCCGCGTAGCCGAAGCGCTGCACCCCGAGCGCGTCGAGCGTGGCGAGGAGGCGGTCGGCGAGGTCGGAGACCGAGCCCGCCGGGTAGGCGGGGGCGCCGCCGTGCCCCGGCAGGTCGAACCGGAACACCCGCCACTGCTGGGCCAGTTCGGGAACCTGGCGGTCCCACATGTGCCATGTGGTACCCAGGGAGGGACCCAAGATCAGGACGGGAGCCTCTTCTGGCCCGTCAAAGCGGTATTGCAGGGTGTTCGACGGTGTCTCACTCACGCCTCAGACCCTCTCACGTATCACGGACGCCCCTATAGCGTGGGGGTGCGGGAAACCGGTCTGACCAGGTTGAAGACCTCGCGGGCGGCATATCGCTTGAGGCATCGGATGATCTCGCGTCGGGTCTTGCCCTCCTGGGTGCGGCGTTCGTAGTACGCCTGGGTGCGCGGGTCGTGGCGCAGGCGGGTGAAGACGATGCGGTGCAGGGCGGCGTTGGCCTGTCGGTCGCCGCCGTAGTTGAGCCGGCGCGTGCTCCGCCGGCCCGAGGAGTACTCGATGGGGCTGACTCCGCAAAGGGCAGCAAAGGATGCCTCGGTGTTCAGCCGCTCGGGGCTGTTGCGGTGCCTCTGTCCGGGGCCGGGCGATGTCCTCGGTGGACAGACCCTCTTGGCCGGGCTCGGCATACTTGTCGCGCCCGAATGGTCCTTCTCTCTGCATGTCCCTTCACCTCCATGCGGTGGTCACGCTCCCGGCTGCTGGGCACTATCGGCGTTCCTTGCCCGACGAAGCGGTGCCGCCGTCGTGCAGCAGTTCCTCGAACAACGCCCGGTAGTGGACCATCGCGCTCCGCAGTTCTTCGGTTGAGGTGCCCCTGCTGCCGGCGCGCTCGTTGATCTCGTGGGCGATGCGGTAGTGCTGCAGCGTTTGGGCGTGTTCGACCGAGAGATCCCGCTTTTGTTGCTCGTAACCCTCGGTCGGGTAGCCCCGCTCGCTCATGAGCGTGGTCACGAGCCGGTCCGCCTCGCCCACGGCCTGGTCGGGACGGTCGACGAAGTGTTCCTGCACGCTGGTCCAGTCCCGGGCGTACCGGTCCCGCACCGTCGAGGGCAGCGGCCTGATCTCCAGTTTTTCATGTCGCTCCTCCCTCGCCCTCAGGTCGCGGTCGGCCGCGCCACGGCTGTGCTTCGCCTCGACCGTGCGCTCATATTCCGGCCCGAAACGTTCCCGCAGCTGCCGGCGCCGGATCGTGGTCCGCAGGACCAGCGCGACCGCGGCCAGGATGACCACGACAGCCACGATGATGACGATGGTCGACATCGCATCCTCCACTCCTTACAGCCCACGAGCGGCAGCCGTGTCTCAGAGACGACTGAGCCGCACAGCCCAGCGCGCCCCCACGACGGGCTTCAGCGGCCACCGGTGACGTACTGCCCAGGCACGCGGTGGCACTCTCATCGGGACTTCCCCACACGATCTTGATCTCACGGGTGCGCACGCAAGGATGCGTGCCACACGCGGCCGTCGTTACACGGCCGGCCATCGGCTCTACACCGCGGGACTTCAAAGCCGTGCGGGTGTCGAGGCCCTCTACCAGTAGTGCCGTCGCCCGCGGACCCCATGCCCGACAGCGCCCAGGAGCAACAAGATCAGGCCGATGACGAGCAGGATGATCCCGATGGTCCACAGTATGGCGATCTTGGCCAGGAACCCGATGACGAGCAGAATGACTCCCAGGGCGATCACGGTGTCCTCCGATCTCGCACAATGCTCTCCCTCCCACTGTGGCGCTCACCTGCCCCCACGGCAACCGCTTCCAAATCCCGCTGACCTCCTGATGTTTCAGGCCGTCCGGGCGAGATGCCTTCACTGTGTCGGTCGCCGGTCTCCGGGGTGCAATCAGGTGGATGGGTGGGGTGTTCCTGGCCGGAAGCCGGGGTGCAAGCTGATCACGGGGATCGAAATCACTCCCGTTTTGCCGTGATCGCCAAGGTCGCGGCGGAGCCGTCGGGCCGGGCGGCCCGCAGCAGCGTTCGCCGAGACCATGTGGCATTTCGGAGTGCCATCCGAGGAGGTGCTGAGCGGCAGCGGGGAGTAGTTCACTGGCCGGTTCACCAGGCCCGCCCCGGCTGGGGTGCTCTTCGAGCGCCAATACGGCGCGACTCACCAAGCCCTCGCTCACCTACGGCCACCTGGAAGATCGAGCGGTGTCCCGGTCGATGGTCTCCAGCGAGTGAGCCGCCGGCCCCCAGGGAATCCTGCCGTCCCTGCCGCGGTGGCTTGATGGACGGCGCGGTCCTACCGTAGGTGTAGCAGGTAGATCCTTGGAGCGGTCATGATCGTCGTCCTCGGACTCATCGTCTTGATCGCCGCGGTGGTCGTCGGCCTGGCCGGTGTTCTCACCAACAGCGGCAGCGGGCATGAACTCAGCGGCGGGTTCTCGGCATTCGGCCACGGCATGACCGGCTCGACCGGCACGCTGTTCCTGTACGGCATTGCCGTCGCAGCGGCGGCCCTGTTCGGGCCGAGCCTGCTCTTGACCGGTGCACGCCGCCGTGCTTCTCGCCGGGGCAGCGCATCGCGCCGCGGAGGCAACCAGTCGCGCCGCGAGACGACCTTTGCCGGGAGGGGCCGCGACGACCGGGGCGACCAACGCGAGCCCGCCCGCGCGGAGAACGCGAACGCGCAGGGGGACTCACCCCACGGTGATCGCGCTCCCGCCCCGGACGGCGGGCGTCGGAGCAGGCTGCACTTGTTCGGGCACCGATCCGCCCCCGGTAGACCACCCCCACGCGCAGCTCGCTGGCCGGCCAGCGCCACGGATCTTCCTGCCACCCAACCCCAGCAGACTACTCACCCAGGCTGGTAACCCATGAGCATCTCGAAGAAGATCGCGCACAAAGCCGAAGCGATGAAAGGCGGCGCCAAGAAGACGACCGGCCGCGCCACCGGCAGTCGGCGCCTGCAGGCCGAAGGCCGCGGAGACCAAGTCAAGGGCAACATCAAGCAGGCCGGGGCGAAGATCAAGGACGTCTTCAAGCACTGACCACTCCGCCCCCGACCCGGCGCGGTACGGGTCGATGGTTCCAGTTGAGCCGTCCCGCTAGGGGTGGAAGCCGTGACAAGCGGGGACTTTCGCTGTCTGCGGGGAGTTTTGGGGTCCGCCAGTGGGTGGTGATCGTTTCCGCCGCTCGGGAGATCAAGGTTTCCGCCGACAATCCGGGCCCTCCAGCGGGTTCGCCGTGCATGCAAGTCGGTTACCGCGACTGCTCTGTCCCTGCGGCCAAACGATCTCAGCGCGGAAAGCGGGTTTCGCCGCCACATGCTGCTTCTCCCCCCGTGGGTACGCTGAGAGCAGGTGTTCACCATGGATTGGCTGACAAGGCTTCCTGGTATCGCACGGCTGATGCGTACGCACGTGTGGCGGGCGTACGAGCGGCTGGCCAAGACCCACTGGGCCCGGCTCGCCGCCGCCATCACCTACATCAGTTTCGTCGCACTCTTTCCACTGATCACTGCGGGCGCGGCGATCGGCGCCAAGCTGCTGAGCAAGGACCAGCTCAGCAAGCTCCAGGACAAGATCGCCGGCCAGGCACCGGGCCTCTCCAACCTGCTGAACCTGAACAGCCTCGTCGCGAACGCCGGAACCGTCGGGCTCATCGCAGGCGCGCTGCTGCTCGTGATCGGCATCAACTGGGTCGGCGCCCTTCGCGGCTGCCTGCGTGCGGTCTGGGAAAAGGAGCAGGACCTGGGGAATCCGATCCTGCTCAGACTCAAGGACACCGGGGTACTGGTCGGTCTCGGCGTGGTCGGGCTGGTAGCGATGGGCAGTTCGGTGTTCGCGAACAGCGCGGTCGGCTGGGCCGCCGACAAGGTCGGGATCGAGGGCAGCGCGGGCCGGGTGCTGCTGTACTTCGCCGGCCTGGCCATCGCCCTGCTCGTCGACTTCCTGCTCCTGGTCTACCTGCTCACCCGGCTGCCGCGAGTGCATCCCGGGCGACGTGCGGTCGTGGTCGCCGGGCTGATCGGTGCGGTCGGCTTCGAACTGCTCAAGCTGCTGCTGACCGGCTATTTCCAGGGCGTCGCAGGGAAGAGCATGTACGGCGCCTTCGCCGTCCCGGTCGCCGTCGTGCTGTGGATCAACCTCATGGCCAGGCTGCTGCTGTACTGCGCCGCTTGGACGGCGACGGGCACAGCAGCGGAGTCCAGCGGAGCAGACGCAGGTGAGGGCCCGGTTCCCGGGACCAGACCCGCAGTGACCGACGAGCCCCAGCGGGCAGCGGAAGGCGGCGGTCCACCAACAACACCGCGCAGGCCCTGACGCCGAGCGGTCCCCGACCCGCTCCGGCGGTGAGTGCCCGCCGACACCCACCGAAGATCAGCGGGTCAGGTGAACGGCCGAGGTTAAACACCAAGCTAAGACGTGGCCCGTCAACGAGACCACAGCCGCAACATGCACATCGCGACGCGTGCCGACCCCCAGCACCACCTCATGCACATCTGCCGCGCGGCCCGCGGATCGAGGCGGGTCTGACGACTCGATGGTTCATCCCCCGTCGCAAGTCAGCAGCCGCGCCGCCAACCCGGAAAGCGGTCACCAGTGACACGGTGCAAAGGACACCCCGCATTCCAGTGCTCCAGACACGCTCGCCCGGTCCAGCGTCCAAGCGCACTGCCTCGCCCCGCGTCGAGACAGGATGATTAGGACACGTCGGTCCGAGATGTCAGGAGCCAGTCCGCGGTACGGCAGCAGCGTTCGCTTCCATACTCCCCAACCGCCGCCCACCCTCATGCAGATCACGTCGGCCGATCTACAGACCATGGAAGCTCCCCCACCGCCGCGCGCCCTGTGTCTCCTTCAGCGCATTTCGGTGCGCTCCGCGCGAAGGGCAACCACCGGCTCGTACGCGCCACACCCTGTACCTCGGGCGCCCGTCGGCGCACTCGGCAAGCACGGGGCGAAACCGGCGTTACTGAGGATGTCATTGGCCAGTACGGCCGACACCAGGCGCAACGGGGTGCCGACCGCGGGGCTTCGATGAAGCACTGTGTGACTCTCACATGAGGCGTGTGACGATGGCGCGGCAGGTGGCCTGGAGTTCCTCGTCGTTGGCGGTACTGCGGAAGTGGCCGCTGCGGCGTGAAAGTGCCAGTTCTTCAATGACCCGGGAGAGAGCGGGGGCAGCGGCTGGGCCCATGCGGTTCAGGCAGGCGGCTACGTAGTTGGAGGTTGCGTCGTTCTTCTCCCAGGCGCCCAGCAGCGTCTCGACGACAGCGGGTGCCTCGGCCGCGCCGCCGATGTCCCACAGCGCGGCAGCGGCGTGGATGCGGGTCCATTCGTAGCCGTCGGTCAGCATGGCCCTTAGGCGTGGCAGCGCCATCGCGGCGGGTTGGCCGATCCGGCCAAGGACATCGGCCGCCGCACGGTGCACGTGCGTGTCGAGCAGGTCGTGCAGCTTCGGCACAACGATCTCAGCGTTGCCTTCGAGCTCCCACAGCGCACCGGTGGCGGCCATGCGCAGGTCGATGTCCTGTGCGTCGGCAAGCGGGCGGACGACGTCAAGGGCAGTTGCGGCCGCGGTTCCGAAGGCGGACAAGGCGTCGAGGGCGGTGGCTCCGGTGCGCCAGTTCTCTTGGCGGATCGCAGCGGTGACGGCGTTCGTGAGCGCGGGTATGGCCGCCGGGTCACGCAGTGCGGCAAGAGCGGACAGCAGGGCGCCGGTGCTCGAGCCGAACCCGTCCTGGGAGAAGTCCGCGTCGGCTAGGCGCCGGTTCAGCCGAGGCACGAGATCACCGGCGGCCGGGCGCAGTTGCCCGACGACCTGCAGGGCGCGCCAGGCGTCGACATCGTCATCCAGCGCGTTCAGCAGACAGGGCAGAGCCCGAAGGTCTTCAAGGCGGGCCAGTGCCATGACGGCTTCCTGGTGGGCCCGGCGAAGTTGTGACTGCGGCGCCGCCCACACGTCCCAACCGTGCGCGGTGCGTTGCATGTCGACGTAGGAGGCCAGGGCTTCCCGGGCGGGTTCGGATACGGGGGCCAGAACCTTGAGAGCCTCGGCGGCGGCAGCGGCGGTGTGGGGATCGTCGGGCAGCAGGCAGTCTGCGAGGCGAAGCACCAGGTTGGTGTGGTCACCGCGCCAAGCCGCCATCAGGTCGCAAGGCGAGATCAGCGTCGTCCAGAAAGAGGCCGAGAGCTTCGATCGCCGCCCTGCGCACGAGCAGCTCGGCATCAGCCGCGTAGCGGACGAAAGTTCCTGCGCGCTCGCGCATCTGCGCGACGACGTCGGCGTGGGCCGTCGACTCGGTGCCGTCGGGCGTGAAGTACACCGCGTCGATGTCACATTCAGAGGCTTCGCGGCCGATGCTGAGCAGCAGCGCGACGACTGAGGCGCGATCTGGCGTTGCCGGATCATCGGCCAGAGCGAACAGGAACGGCAGGCTCGCTGCTGTGCACGGGTAGACATCCCCCTGGTGGTGGGCCGCACCGTAGAAGTTCCCGAACGCCTTCTCCCGTACCTCGGGATCTGGCGAACCCATCTCCCGCAGCCACACCGGAACGTCGCCGGCCGGACCGTACGCGTGGCCCATCGACGACCAGTCGACGCCATCAAGTTCGTTGATCATGGACGGACTATGACGGACGGCACTGACAAGCAAGGCTCCGCAGCTGACAGAAGGAAAGTCCAGCAGCATCCTCGGGCGCGCGGCAGGCGAGCAGCTTCACCCACGTGAACCGCTCCGGGTCCGGCGTCCGGCCCAAGGGCGCAAGGACCGGGACAAGTTCATCTCCGGCAAAAACAAGCAGAACGCCGTCAAATCCATGGTGGTCACGGACGGCCGGGGACGCGTGCTGTTCTGCAGCCCCGCCCAGCCCGGAAACTGCGCGGACATCACCCACGCCCGCCAGTTGGGGCTGGTCAAACTCCTGGCCGGCGGGCCCGCGGTCGAGATCCTCGCCGATGCCGGCTACCAGGGGCTGGGCGCCCAGACCGGCGGCCGCGTGGTTGACACCACCGCACCGCAAGTTCAAGAAGACCGCCCCGGACTGGTACGAGGAAATGTACGAGCGCCAGCGCAAGGCACATTCTTCACGCCGTATCCGCGTCGAGCACGGCATCGCACATCTCAAGAACTGGCGGGCCCTGGCCCGACACCTCGGCCGCCGCGAGCACATGAAGCAGCAGGGCCACGTGCACACCGGTCGCCTCGACGAAGGCACTGGCTTCGGCCCGGTCCGCGCCGACGCCTGCCAGGCGACGCAACACTGGCCTCGGCTGTTTCGTCGCGGTGATAGAGCGTGCGTCCAGGCCGGGGTGCCCTCGGCGAACACCAACGCAGGAGGGCGGCGGACTCATCCCGCCGCGATGATCAGGGTGGTGATCAGGTGATCACCGAGGTGGTGATCAAGGTCCCGCCCGAGTTTCACCTGCAAAGCAAGGTTTCGAACTCTTTACCAAAGGATTTCGGGCAACCTCTTGCGCGTCGGCGGATCAGCAGTCGATATTCATCCAACGCCCCGAATCAACTCGTGTTGACAACACGAGTTGATACTTCCAGACCGCAGCCCCCGAGCCGAAGGAGGGTCTGATGGCAACTCGCCGCGACGTGGCGCGCCTGGCGGGCACCTCCGAGGCCCTGGTCAGCTACGTCCTCAACAACGGCCCCCGCAAGGTCGCCCCCGCCACCCGCGAGCGGATCCTCGCGGCGATAGACGAGCTCGGCTACCGCCCCAACGCGGTGGCCCGGTCCCTGAAGACCTCGCGGACCATGACCTTCGGGCTGGTCGTGCCCGACAACTCCAACCCCTTCTTCGCCGAGCTGGCCCGCGTCATCGAGGATGTCGGCTTCGCCTCCGGCTACACGATGCTGCTGGGCAACGCGATGGGTGACGACGCCCGCGAGGCGACGTACATCCGGACCCTGCTCGACCGGCAGGTGGACGGGCTCATCGTGGTCCCGATCCACGGCCCGCACAGTTGGGTCGCGGAGCTGTCCGAGCAGACGACCGTGCCCCGGCTGGTGCTCGACCGCGAGCTGGAGCTGCCGGGGGCGACGCAGGTGCTCACCGACAACGAGGGCGGCGCGTACCAGGCCACCTCCCATCTACTCGCTCACGGCCGGCAGCGGATCGGGTGCATTGCCGGGCTGGAGGGCGTGCATCCGACGGTCGACCGGGTCGCGGGCTGGCGCCGGGCCCTCGTCGAGGCCGGGCGGGATCCGGAGAGCGCGTCGCTGACGCATGTGCCGTTCGGACGGGCCGACGGGTACCGGGCCGGCCGGCGGATGCTCGCGGAGGCGGGGCATCCGGACGCGCTCTTCGTGGCGAGTGACGAGCAGGCCATCGGCGTCCTGCGCGCCGCCGCCGAACTGGGACTGCGCGTCCCCGACGACGTGGCGGTCTGCGCCTTCGACGGTATCGACGGCAGCGAGTACACGGTGCCCGCGCTCACCACCATGCAGCAGCCCTTCGACGAGCTGGGCCGCTCGGCCGTCGAGTGGCTCCTGGCCAAGATCGCCGACCCCACCCTCCCGGTACGGCGCATCACCCACCCCACCACCCTGATCGCCCGCGGCTCCTGCGGCTGCCCGGACCTCGCCGGGGCGACTCGATGATCGGCGAGCGCTTATAGCGACCGCGGGCGAGCGGGCAGAGCGGGTGACCGGTCACGGCTCCCGGCTCGCACCGAAATGCCCGACCGTACGCCGCGTACATCCCGTACGACTCGTACGACCCATCTGATCCGTACGACGGACTACGGCCTCACCGTGCGCCCCGGCTCACCTGGCCCCGACCTCAAACTCGGTCCCCGGTCCCGGACTTACGGACTCCCAGACTCCCGGTCTCCGACCCAGCCTCCCCCGGCCTCGGAGTCCGGGCCACCCCCCGCGCCCCGCGCGGACCCCACGCCACCCCGTTTTGACGCAATGACGCGACGAAAGGCACTCCCATGAACACCAACGTCACCGCCGGCTCCGGCGCCACCGCCAACCGCACCGCACGCAGAGTCCGTTCCGCCACCGCCGTCGCCGCCGCCGCGACGATGCTGCTGGTGGTGGCCGGTTGCGGCCGGGGCGGGGACAGCTCCGACAGCGGCAGCAAGTCGGGCGAGGCGAAGATCGCCATCGTCACCCGGAACTTCACCAACCCCTACTGGGCGGCGCTGCGCGACGGTGCGATAGCCGAGGGCAAGAAGCAGGGCGTCAAGGTGGAGGTCCAGGCGGGCGCGTCGGAGACCGACAGCACGGGTGAGAACGCCAAGATCTCCACTCTCGCGGGCCAGGGCTTCAACTGCTTCGGCGTCGTGCCGGTCAACGCCACCAACGTGATCACCCCGCTCGTCCCGGTCGCCCAGAAGAAGATCCCGATCCTCAACCTGGACACCCAGATCGACGCGAACGCCTCGAAGCAGGCCGGGGTGTCGTACGCCTCGTTCATCGGCTCGGACAACCTGTCGGCGGGTGAGCAGGCGGGCGAGGGCCTGCTGAAGCTCATGGGCGGCAAGGGCGAGGTGGCCATCCTCCAGGGCATCGCCGGTGAGCAGAACGGCATCAACCGCCAGAAGGGCTTCACGGAGAAGGTCGCGGGCAAGCTGGACATCGTCGCCACCCAGCCCGCCGACTACGACCAGGCGAAGGGGCAGACGGTCACCGAGGCCATCCTCAAGGCCCACCCGAAGATCACCGGTATCTTCGCCGCCAACGACACCATGGGTCTGGGCGCCGCGCAGGCAGTCCGCAACGCCGGTCTGACCGGCAAGGTCTCCATCATCTCGGTGGACGGCATCAGCGCCGCGCTGGAAGCGGTCAAGGCGGGCACCCTCAGCGGCACGATCTCCCAGTACCCGTACGCCGAGGGCCAGTTGGCCGTGCAGGCCTGCATCGACCTGGTCGCCAAGAAGAAGGTGCCCAGCCGGATCGTCGCCCCGATCGCCCTGATCGACTCCACCAACGTGGACAAGGCGATGAGTTCCGCCCCGCAGCCGTTCGTCCCGTTCGAGAACCCGCTCTCCTCGGCCGGGAAGTGATCTGATCATGGCTGACACTCAGGCGCCGGGCCGGCTCGGCCTGGACTTCTCGGTCGAGGCGGCGGCACGCTACGCCGCCCCGATCGGGCTGGGCGTGGTGTTCCTCATCTTCTTCATCGCCACGCCCGACTTCCTCACGACGTCCAACATCAGCGACCTGCTGGTGTCGGCCTCGATCCTGCTGGTCCTCGCCATGGGCCAGCAGCTGGTGGTCACCGTCGCCGGTATCGACCTCTCGGTGGGTTCCAACCTGCCCTGGTCGGCAGCGGTCCTCGGATACGCCTACACCAACGGCTGGGGACTGACCGTCTCCATCGGCCTGGCCCTGCTGGCCGGGCTGGCGGTGGGCGTGGTCAACGGTCTGCTGGTGGCCCGGCTGAACATGACCGACTTCATCGTCACCCTCGGCTCGCTCTCCGTGGTCAGCGGTCTCACCCTGCTGCTGACCAGCGGCAACACCGTCCCCGTGAACTCGGACTTCCTGCGCGCTCTGGCGATCAACGGCATCGGCCCGGTGCGCTGGTTCTGGGTAATGGCCTTCGTGGTGGCCGTGCTGGTGGGCTTCCTTCTCTACCGCACCCGTACCGGCACCTATCTGCTGTCGACCGGCGGCAACATCGAGGCCGCGCGGGGTGTGGGCATCCGCGTCAACCGTATCCGGCTGATCGCGTACGCGAGTTCCGGGCTGGCCTGCGGGGTCGCGGCCGTGCTGTTCGTGGCCCGCACGGGCGGCGCCGACCCCAGCCTCCAGACCGACCTGCTGCTCAGCTCCATCGCGGCGGTGGTCCTCGGCGGGTCCAGCCTGTTCGGCGGGAAGGCCTCCGTGTTCGGCACGGTGACCGGCGCGTTGCTGCTCCAGAGCCTCATCAACGGGTTCACCCTGCTCGGCATCTCGCAGTACTACCAGCCCATCGCGGTCGGCACCGTCGTACTCGGCGCGGCCTTCATCTCCCGGTTCCAGAAGTAGGAGAAGCCAGCCATGACGGACACTCCGGCCCGTGTGACGGGCACATCCTCCGCCGCCCCGGCCGCCGCCCAGAGCGCCGCCTCGGCCAGTCAGGTCGTCTCGCCGCTCGTGGAGATCACCGGGCTGCGCAAGTCCTTCGGCGCGGTCCAGGCGCTCCAGAGCGTGGACCTGAAGCTGGCCCCCGGCGAGGTCACCGCGCTCCTCGGCGACAACGGCGCGGGCAAGTCCACGCTGGTACGCTGTCTGACCGGTGTGCACCCGCAGGACGCGGGCGAGATCCGTTTCCGGGGCGAGCAGGTCCGGTTCCACTCCCCCGACGACGCCCGGCAGTTGGGCATCGAGACGGTGTACCAGACCCTCGGCCTCATCGAGGACCTCCCGGTCTGGCAGAACCTCTACCTCAACCACGAGCTGACCAGCGGCTTCGGCCCGTTCCGGGTGCTGGACAAGAAGTCCATGATCGCCCAGAGCAGCGACATCCTGTCCCGGCTGGACGTGAACGTGCCGAACGTACGGGCCACCGTGCGGCGGATGTCGGGCGGTCAGCGGCAGTGCATCGCCATCGCCCGCGCGGCCAACTGGGGCCGCACCCTGGTCATCATGGACGAGCCGACCGCAGCGCTGGGCGTCCGGGAGACGGCGGCCGTGGAGGAGCTCATCGCCCGGCTCCGCGAGGCGTCGGTGACCGTGCTGCTGATCAGCCACGACATGGCGCAGGTGCTCCGGGTCGCCGACACCGCGTACGTACTGCGCCGAGGCCGGACCGCCGCGCGGCGGACCGTCTCCGCCACCACGGGTGACGAGCTGGTCGGGCTGATCACCGGGGCCGTGCAAGGGGACGCGCATGCCTGAGACCGTGCCGGGTACGTCACCCCAGGTCGTGGTGATCGGCTCGGTGAACATCGACCACGTCGTCGTCGCCGACGCCTTCCCCTCCCCCGGCGAGACCCTCCTCGGCCGTACCGCGTACGTCACCCTCGGTGGCAAGGGAGCCAACCAGGCGGCCGCGGCGGCCTCCGGAGGCGTTCGTACGGCGATGATCGCCCGGGTGGGCGAGGACGCCGAGGCGGACCGGGCCCGTGCCCGGCTGGTCGCCGGCGAAGTGGACGTCGAGGCGGTGACCACGGTGCCCGGCGCCGAGACCGGTACCGCGTGGATCACCACGGCGGCCGGCGACAACACCATCGTGGTGGTCGCCGGCGCCAACCACCAGTGGCCCTCCGAGGGCGACCCCACCGAGGGCCTCGGGGCTCAAGCAGCCGTCGTACTGGCCCAGTTGGAGATCCCGCTGGACGTCGTCCGCCGCGCGGCGGACGCCTGCCGGGGACGGTTCCTCCTCAACGCCGCCCCCGCCGCCGAACTCCCCGACGACCTGATCGCCCGCTGTGACGTGCTCATCGTGAACGAGCACGAACAGGCGGTGGTGTCAGGCCAGTTGGCGACGGACAAAGATGCTGAGGTCACGCCGGACGAAGCGTCCGTACGGAGGGCGCACGACGCGCTGCGCGCCCGGGGTGCCAAGGCCGTGGTCACCACCCTGGGCGAGGCGGGCGCCATCGTCACCGACGCCGACGGCGTCACCACGGCGCTCCCGGCCGTCCCCGCGACCGTCGTGGACACCACGGGCGCCGGTGACGCCTTCGCCGGAGTGCTCGCCGCCCGGCTCGCCGCCGGTGACCCGCTCCTGGACGCCGCACGCCTCGGCATCGCCGCGGGCTCCCTGGCCGTACGGGTCTCGGGTGCGCCCCAGCAGTACGCCGACCTGGCCACGCTGCGCGCCCTCGCCCCCACCACTCCCCCTACCGAAAAGGACTGAACCCGTGCAGCGCAAGGGCATCATCCACCGCGAGCTGGCCGGGCTGATCGCCGGTCTCCGCCACACCGACACCTTCGTGATCAGCGACGCCGGGCTCCCCCTGGCACCCGACACCCCCGTCGTGGATCTCGGCTACCGGTACGGCCAATCCCCGTTCCTGGACGTCGTCCAGACCGTGCTCAACGAGATCGTCGTCGAGCACAGCTGGGTGACCGACAAGATCCGCGAGGTCAACCCCACCGTCCACACCGGCCTGCGCTCCTTCGGGCTCGACCCCGAACCCCTCGACCACGACGAGTTCAAGGCCAGGGTCCGGGACGTCAAGTTCGCCGTACGGACGGGCGAGGACACCTTCTACGCCAACGTGCTCCTCCGCGCGGGGGTCCCCTTCACCCCGTGACAGCCGCCTGCGTGACGGGCAGCCGGACCTGAAGGGAGGAGAACCGTGTGGTCGGGGCGGCGTTCTGGTTGTCGTCGCTGTGCAGTTCACGACGCAGCCCCGCCTGGCCCGAGCTTGCGCCCGTTCCGGCGCAGCGTGAGCTTCATCGTTGGTGCACCTTTTCCATGTCTGTTCAGTGAAATTTCGTTCTTGTCCCTGTGCGGTCGGCCCAGGGCGCGGTGACGGCATTGCTGCCGTTCCGTTTCCCTGGACCGCCGTCCCGAACACGGGTGTGTCAATTTAACGGCTGATCTTGGTTGTTGAGGTTCAGTTGTTGGCCGGGGTGAGCCGGCCCTCGAAGGCGATCTGGAACGCGTTGAGGGGTGCCTTCCAGCGCATGGTCCACCTCTTGCGGCCCTGGCCCGTCGGGTTGAGGCTCATCAACGCCGTGTAGACGCACTTGAGGGCGGCGGCTTCGTTGGGGAAGTGGCCGCGGGCCCGGACGGCCTTGCGTATGCGGGCGTTGACGCTCTCGATGGCGTTCGTCGAGCAGATATTAGACACTCCCTCACCTGGTCGCACCCAGCCATGCCGTCAGCCGCTCTGTCTCCGCCTCTCCCTCCACGTCTTCCCCACCCAGGAATCCGCCACACGATCTCCCCGTCGGCCCGTTGCGCCAGGCCCCCACCACCCGCCCGTCCCACCACACCGTCGGCCCCACGCTCCCGCTCCTCTCGACCAGGGACGGCCGTGAGGTCGATGGCGGCCGAGCGGCGGCCTCGGGCCAAAGGGACCCTGGGCGGCACCGTCCCGGGCCGGGGTATCGGTGGGATCGATGCGGAGGACTTCGGCTCCGAGGTCGGACAGCATGGTGCAGGCGAAGGGGGCGGGCGCGAGGCTGGCGAGTTCCAGGACCCGTACGCCGCGCAGTGGGCCGGTCGCGGTCATGGCGTGGCTCCTTGAGGTTCCGACTTGTATGGCGGTAGCCATACAAGTCGGAACCTCAGTGCCAGGCGTCGAGGAGAGGGATGGCGCAACCCTGGAACCATCCCAGCCGTATTGACGTGCAGCTATGGGGAGTGCCTGGGATGCCGCCCCGGATCGGGACAGGACTGCACAGGCCGACAGATGGATGCGAGTACGGACCACATGGATGCAATCCACGATGACGTGGCGGAGTTCGCGCTACTGCTGACGCGTCTGAAGGAGCGCACAGACCGCAGCTACGCGGCGCTGGCCCGCCGTCTGGACATGAACGCCTCCACGCTGCACCGCTACTGCGCCGGAGAGGCGGTTCCCCTGGACTTCACCGGGATCGAGCGGTTCGCCGCACTCTGCGGAGCCTCCCCCGAGGAACGCGTGGAGTTGCACCGCCGGTGGATCCTGGCAGTCGCTGCACGGCAACGGTCCCGCTCATCTGATGCCCGGCGGACACCGACGCCCCACGACGCCACGAGCACCGCGGCATCGGCCGCATCCGCGAGTCACAGCAGCCCGGCGGACGAGGCACCCGAGCCGACCTTGCCGGCCGACCCGTGCCCGGAGCCGGCCTCGGCGGCCGACCGGCGGCCCCACGCCGGGCGGCCTCGACGACAGCCTGGGCGATCGATAGCGCTGGCGGTTTCGCTCACCGTCGCGCTCGCCGGCCTCACCACATCCGCTGCCGGACCCGTCTCCGGTGGCGGTGAGTCGTCGGCCTCCGCCCGCACCACACCGAAACCCTCAGCGTCGGCCACGCACAGCGGCGGCAGCCCGCAGAAGAGCCGGGCGAGCGCCGGCACGGTCGCACCGCCGGCTCCGCTCACCTGGACGGCCGACTCCCAGCTTTGGCAACGCGAGTGCGCCCATGACTACGTCATCGCCAAGCCACCGCAGCAGGTCCCGCCGCCGCCGACCCCGGCGGACGCCGCGGTGTGGGCCGCGTCCCAGGGGGCGGTGCACGGCGGCACCACCGATCTGCGGATCTCGGTGCAGGGACGCGGCTCAGCCGCCGTCGTCCTGGAGGCACTGCATGTGCGCGTGGTCAACCGCACCACCCCCGCCGCCCGCCGGGGCATCGCCTACTCCATGTATGAAGGCTGCGGCGCCATCCTCGTCCCCCGCTACTTCTCCGTGAACCTCGACGCTCACCGACCCCTGGCCCGTTCGATGCCCGGCAACGACCCGGACAGACCGACGCCCGCGGTCGACTTCCCCTACCAGGTGTCCCTGCGGGAGCCGGAGGTCCTGCTGCTCTCCGCGCACACCGAGTCCTGCACCTGCGACTGGTACCTCGACCTGGACTGGTCCTCACAGGGCCGGACCGGCACGGCGCGCATCGACGACCACGGCCGCCCGTTCCGCACCACCAGCATCAAGGGGCTACCGCACTACTGGTACCGCAACCCCGCTGGCTGGGTCCCCATGACCGCCGCCTACGACGACAAGGCGGAAACCGGCGACTGACGAAGCGACAGGCCGCACAGCCCGTCCGACAGCAGGACCGGCAGGGGCGGTGGCCCGGCCCTCCCCGCCGGCGATGGGATCCGGGCAGGGAGGTGGTGCCGTGCATCTCTCCGGCCGCGGGGTTGACCCAGGGGCCGCACCGTTGTGGTGCGGGTTGCTCCGAGGGTCTTGCCGTTGACGAACGGCTTGGCCGGGCCGCTGGGGGCCTCACGCAGCCCTGCCCGTCGCCCGGCGGGCGCGCTCACGCACGCCTGCCGGCCATTCCAGCGGATTCAGCACGTGGAGCTGCTGGAAATCTTTATTCCGTTGACGCTGTAGGAGTTGGTGAACACGGTTTGGGTGTTCGGCTCAAGGCAGATCGAGCCCCCGCTCTGGAGCCGCAGATACACCACGTCGTCATTCCGGGTGTTCAGGACCCCGTAGTGCGGCCGGGGCGTGACCGCCTGATAGGCGCTGGTGACGTCCCGGTACTTCGAGAGCGGCGTGCCCGCGTTCAAGGCATTGCCGTCCACGTAGAAGCAGACGTATGGGTACGGGCAGCCCTGGGTGGGGGACTCCGCGTGGGCCGCGGATGCACCGGTCATGGACATGGCCGCGACGGCCACGCTCACCCCCGCGAAGCTTGCAACCTTCCGTATGACGGGCTTCATCAAACCTCCAGGAATTCGACAAATCGTTCGGATTGTCCGTGAGTGTCGACGGACATGACAGGGTGGGAGCGAAGCCGGGTGGACGTGTGCTGCTGTCGCGAACTTCCCACGTACCGAAGGTGCTTGCGGATGGTCACGCCCGGGCCCGGCCAGCAGAGCTCTGCTACTCGTCGCGAATGCTCCTTGCGGACGGTCTTACTACAGGCGAACCCGGGGCCCGCCTGGACCTCAGCCGACCACGACGGCGGGCGCGCCCACCGACCACGCACACGTGTGTCTCGCTGTACCCCCACCGGCCTCACCCCGCGTCCTGGGTGCCCGAGGACATGGGTGTCCCAGGGGCGGGTGCATGGTGGGTGGGGTGTCGTGGTGCTGCCGGGCCATCGGCCGACTTCAGCCGATGTTCAGTAGGCCATGTGAGCGTTCTGGTCAGCCGCTGGGAAGCGGTCCGGATCGAGGTCCGTCACTTCGACATGATGAAATCCAGGGCGAAACCGGAAGCAGTCGTCCAGTAGGTCACAAGCTGGCCGTCGTCCGCGTACAACGTGGGGGCGGGCATGGGGACATCGATCGGCTTGCCCGCGTTGCTGCCGAGCTTGCGGCCCTGGAGGCTCAGGGTGATGCTCTTCGCCTCGTACTCGTCCCTGGCGCCGCCGCTGACGAGCAGAGCGGCATATGCCTCTTCACCCGGCGCGAGGGTGACGGGCACCCCCGGGGTCGGGTCGCTCTCCTTGATCACGGGGACCGTGGTCCGGGCATCCGCGCCAAGCCGCACGAGAGGGTAGCGGTAGAGGTTGCACTTCTTGTCGCCGGCGTTCTGGACGATCAAGAGGAGGTGCCTGGCCTCCTTGCTGTCCGCGGGCTCCTTCACGGAGGACACCCCCAGGACGTCCTGGGAGCAGGCGGCGATGGTGCCCTTGTCGCCACTGCCGCCGGAGCGGTGCGTCACCGCTTCATCGGTCTTCCCGCTGATCGTCCTTGGCCCGGTGGCGGAAGCATGCGCCGACACACCACACCCAAGAGCCAGGACGAGACCCGCGGCCACGGCCACCCGGCGGCCCGCAAGGGACTTCATGTTCATATGCGTGTTCCTCTTTCTGATCGGCGTTAGGTCGCACGCGCCTGCGGCCCGGCACTGCGGTTTACGGTGCAGGGCTGTCGGCGCGGCACCACCCCGTCTCCTCCCGGACCGCGTTGGTGGGGGCGAAGGCGGTCGGGCGCCCCCTTGAGCGTCCGCGCCTGCACCCCGGACACCCGAAGAGATGGGTGTCCCAGTGGACGGGTGAGTCGGGGTGTCGTGGCGCTGCCGGGCGCTCGGCCGCTTCAGCCGGTGCGACAGCCATAGCCTCGGATGCCTCGTGGGCCTGAGGCAACAGCCGCCACCCAACCTGCAACGGTGGAACGATCCCACCCCCGACCATCTGCAGAAACAAAGAAGCCTGGGATGCCTGTCTGGGATGGCAAACCCCCTGAGGCCGGCGGCCTGAGACCCTGTGGACTCGGCAGGCGTCGGCGGTCGGGGCGGCCGCTGGGGCCGATGCGTGCGTGTTCGTGCTGGGGGCTGGCCCGTTCTACTGGATCTGCGGGCGACCCTGCAGACGCCGTACCCGTGAGCTCTGGTGTCTGGGAGGGCCACGGCCAGGGTGCTCATCATCCTTGGCTGTCGCATCAGCGGACTGTATGAGGTGCCACTGACAAGACCTGTGTTGGCAGGACATGGCGACGTTCCCACTGTCTTCTTCATGTCCGGTCGCCTCGGCGACGCTTCCCGCGACCTGGCCCACGCCATGCGCAGGTTGGTCCATGGCAACCTGGCCGGGATGTTCGACGCCCCGAGCACGGTGGCCTTCGATCCCAACTCGCCGATGCCCACCATCGACCTGTCCCGCCTGAGCGGCTCCGGCGACGACACCGCCCTCGTCCTCGCCATGACCTGCGCGTCCGCATGGATGGAATCCGCCGCTTGGACCTGGCCAATCTGGCGCTGCGGGCATCCAGCACGCCACCGCGCAAGGTCTCCATGTCATAGCCCTGGCAGGCCCCGACGAACGAGACGAACTGCGTGCACTCGGCGCCCAGTAAACCGTCGCGCACGGTGCACCGCACGACATCGCCGCCAGCGTCCTGCGCCTGACCCCAGGCGGCATCGAAGCCCGCTCGGCCCGATCGCCCTCGCGGCCAGCCTGCAACTCGACTTCGCGATTTTTCAGCAGGTCCCCGTAGAAGTCCGCCGAGGCGTCGTGGTCGTAGACGAACACCACGACCGAGGCCAGCCGGGGTCCGCGCGCATCCGGTCCGCTACCGGTCTGTTCCGAATTCGGTGGAAGCTGCACAGGCTGCGGGCCGGAGGACGCCGCTTCATGTGGATAGGCCATGAGGCCCCCTTCCGCCTGCGACCGCGATACGAGGGTCCCTTTGGGCGGTTTCCTGGTCTGGGTTCCACGCTACCCGGACCGTGCCTTGCCCGCTGGAAACGTGCAGCAGGCCCCTGCGGGCACAGCCACGGGTTCTCAGCCTGGCCATGCAAGGAACCCTCCGACGATGGTGCCGTAGGCGAGGTGTGCGATGAGCGTGACGGCGGGGGTGCTGGGCCCGTAGTTGAGCATGAGAAAGCCGGGTGGTTCGAGCAGCGCGACATCGGGGGCGCTGGTTTCGGGTTGGCCCATGCGTGGGTGGACGAGCGGCAACAGGATATTGACGAGCGCGGTGGTGGCGAACAGGCCGTGGATGAGGCCGAAGACGCATCCCAGCCACCAACTGCTGTAGCCGATGGCCACGAAGACCGCGTAGTAGAGCAGGGCGAAGATCAGGCCGTTGATGAAGTGTGCGCCATAGCCGAGGGCCTTGGCGCGGGTCCGGTCGCTGGTGAAGGCGGTCCCGAGCAGGAACGGCAGATCGATGCGGGTCAGGCTGAAGGCATTGGCCGCGCGCAGGCCGGTGGTCAGGATCAGGGTGCCGACAAGCCCGCCTGCCAGTGCGGCCCAGATGCTCATCGTGTGGCCTGCCCGATCGCGCAGGCGGCGCTGATCAGGGCCAGGTGGGACAGGCCCTGGGGCAGATTGCCGAGGAAGTCGCCGGTGGTGGGGTCGATCTCCTCGCTGTAGAGGCCGACGTCGTTGGCGAGAGGCACGAGTTGGTCCATGAGGAGGCCGGCTTCGTCGGCGCGGCCGGTTCTTGCGAGGGCTTCGGCGAGCCAGAAGGAGCAGGCGAGGAAGGCTCCCTCGCTGCCGTGGACTCCGTCGGCGCCAAGGTAGCGGTTGACGTAGGGACCGTCCTGCAATGCCTGTTGGATGGCGGCGACGGTACCGCGCATGCGTGGGTCGTCGGGCGACCGATAGCCGTGCAGCAGGCCGAGCAGCAGGCCGGCGTCCAGGTCGTCGCTGCTGGCGGAGCGCAGGTAACTGTTCAGCCGTGGGCTGAAGCAGTGGTCGTCGATGAACTCGGTGATGGCCTGCCGTTCGCGCCGCCAGCGAGGTGCGTGCCGGTCGGGGATCAGCCGCCGGTGTGCAAGGTCGAGGGCGCGGTCGAGGGCGATCCAGCACATCATCTTGGACTGGGTGAAGTGTTCGGGAGCGCTGCGGACCTCCCATATGCCCGTGTCGGGCTGCTGCCAGGCCGTACAGACAAAGTCGGCGGTCTGGGCTAGTCGGCGGGCAATGTCGGCGTCGAGGCGATGGCCCGCTGCCGCGTACAGCCAGGCGGTCTGCACCAGCTCCCCGTATGTGTCCAGTTGGAGCTGGCCGGCGGCGGCGTTGCCGATGCGTACGGGCGTCGAGCCGCGGTAGCCCGACAGGGGAAGGGTCTCTTCGGGTGCGCGGGCGCCGCCGTCGAGTCGGTACAGGACGTGCAGGCGGGGGTGGGTGAGCTGGGAGGCGTGCATGAGCCACCAGAAGTAGCCAGTTGCTTCCGGTGCGCAGCCCAGCTTGAGGAAGGCGTTCAGGGTGAAGGCGGAGTCGCGGATCCAGCTGAAGCGGTAGTCCCAGTTGCGTTCCCCGCCGAGCTCCTCGGGCAGGGAGCAGGTCGCGGCGGCTGCGACCGCGCCGGAGGGGGCGAAGACCAGGAGCTTGAGGGCGAGGACGCTGCGCAGCACCGCCTCGTACCAGGGCCCCGTGTAGGTGCGGCCGTCGGTCCACTCCCTCCAGGTGGCGGATGTGTGGTCCAGCCGGGCCTCGCACTCGGCGCGCGTAGGGAGCACCAGCGGTTCCCGGTGTGCGTACGGCAGCGCGAGCATGGCCCGGGTGCCCGCGTCCGCACGGAAGCGGGATTCGACGGCATCGGGGGTGGACTGCGGCTCTCCCGCGTTGAAGGCACAGACCGCGACGGCCTCGGGCCCCGACGTGACGACCGGTACGCCTGCACGACGCGTCAGGTGAGGTGCGCGGGCGCCGTAGCCGAAGCGCGGCTGGACGCTCCAGCGCATCGGGACTCTGCCGGCCAGCCCCTCGATCCGACGGACCAGCTCCCGGCCAGGCGCCAGGGACCGGGTGTCAGGAATGGTCAGTGCGTCGGTCACCCGCACCGTGCCGCCTGTGGTGGTGAACGTCGTCTCCAGCACGTTGGTGCCAGGCAGGTAGCGGCGGGAGGCGGTGTAGGGCGCCTCTGGCCGCAGGAGGAACCGTCCTCCCTTGAGGTGGTCGAGCACGGCGGCAAAGAGGGTCGGCGAGTCAAGGTTCGGCCAGGCCAGCCAGTCCACCGAGCCGTCCCGGGCGATGAGCGCGACGCAGCGGCCGTCCCCGATCACCGCGTAGTTCCGCAGGTCCGTGTACCCGTCCCTGCGTGCCGGCTGGTGGCCTGGCACGTCTGACAGATCAGGCAGGTCCGTCTGCCGACTCCGGGGCATGTCCGGTGGCAGCGGTGGAGAACCCGAACTGGACGGTGCAGGTGTCACCTGAAGGCACCTTTTTCGGTAATCCGCAACCTACTGGTCCAGGAGGAGGCCGGCCACGGATGCATCAGTGTCGGTGGAACGGCAGTCGACAGCCCCGACCGCTGAGTGGCCTGGCTACGCCATTCAAGCCGCGTGGGAGCCGCGATGCAGGTGGATCAGCTGGGCGTGCTGCACTGCCTGTTCATCGCTTTCCTGGAGGGGCGTGAGCCGGATGCCGACGTGGTAGTCCTGGACCAGCGTCCAGCCCAGGAAGCCCGCCCCGAGCGTGCAGGCAAGTCCGGCCGCTGAGAGCGCCAGTCCGGGAGTGACACCAGTCGCAGGGCCATCCCAATGGGTGGCGTAGATGGCAAGGCTCGCGCCGAAGAGGCCCAGCGCCACGACATTGAGACTGCCGTGGGCGATACCGACGGTCTTGGCCGCCGACCGGCGGGGGATGCCGAATGCCAGATCAGCGATGCCGGGCAGGGCTGCCAGCAGTGCCGTGCCGGCCCCAGCGATGTTGAGGGCGATGGCCAGGTTGAGCCAGAACTGCTGCCCATTGGCCGCATAGACAGCGAAACCCACCAGCGTGCCGGTGTAGCAGGCGACGGGGAAACCAACGAGCATCGGGTGAATTGGATGGCCGGCGATGGTGATCTTGCTGTACATGGCACCTCCAGGCCGGTTGGTCCGTGCTACGCCTTTCCAGCCTCTCCCTCGGTGTACATGAGCGCCAACGGGGGGGCGATTAGCGGTTCGGATCCTGGGCCTGACGAGGGGAGTCTTGACCCCTCACTTTGGCGGTCGAAGATCTCTCACCCGGCGTAGCAGAGCAGCACCGACAAAAGCCTGCTTCTGGAGCCGGTCGGTGGGTGCACCGCCAGTGGACTGCGCGGATACCGCAAGGGCGGCCGGCCTCACTGGCAGGGGGATTATCCGGCGAGAGGCCGTACGCCGCAGCTTCATCCACCAGGTCAACGACCGGCAGGAGGTCCGCGCTCCCTGCGGCCGGCCTGTGAACCTCTCGCAGTCCCCGGTCACAGGCTCCTTCGGCTCACGGGTACCCGCTGAAGGCGAGGCGCAGGAAATACACGAGCGATGTGGTTGCCGGCCGCATCGGTGCGAGAGGGGTAGCTCGCCGCCGAGGTCGCCTACAGCTGTGGTGTGGTCCCTCTCCTGTAGGCGCCTGTTCAGGAGGCTCTGCGCACCACGAGCGCCGTGATGTCGTCGCGCTGTTCGCCTGCGGTGTGTTGGCTCAAGTCCTTGGCCAGTTTGGCGGCGACTTCATAGGGGGAAACGTCTACCCAGGCTCGCAGGCGCTCTTCGAGGGGGTAGAAGGCACCGGTGATGCTGCGTGCTTCGGTGACGCCGTCGCTGCAGGCAAAAAGGGTGGCCCCGGTCGGAAACGGGAACCACGCGACGGTCCGGGGTTTCGGAGCGAGGTCCGCGAGACCGAGGGGCACGCCGGGGTCGCCGAGCCGCACGGGCGTGACCGCTCCCGCGTTCAACAGGTAGGGCAGCAGATGACCGCAGTTGACCGCCTGCGTATCCGTCGAGGCGTCGATCCCCAGGATGAGCGCGGTGACGAACCGCTCAGGTTCACCTGTCTGCTGGGCGAAAGCGTTGTGCCGGACGACGGCCCGCTCCAGGTCATCCACAAGCGCGGTGAGCGTCGGCTCACGCAAGGCGGCTTCACGGAACGCTCCGAGCGCGGCGAAGGCGGCTCCGATCGCAGGCAGCCCCTTGCCCTGGACATCGCCGAAGAGCAGACGCGTTCCGTACGGCGAGGCCACCGCCTCGTAGATGTCTCCTCCTACCAGCCGGTCCTGCTCCACCGGCAGATACACGCCGTCAACGATCACCTGGTCGGTCAGGATGGGCAGCGGGCGCAGCACCTGCCGTTGCAGGGCGACAGCCGTGGACCGGACCCGGCGGAGATCTTGCTCGCGCCGGATCCGCACGTGGCAGGTCAGGACGCACAGCACGCCAAGCGTTGCGGCCAGCACCATGACGATCACGTAGTCGTACCACGAGGGGAGCGGCCGATAGATCAGTACTCCGGTGATGACGATCAACACCCAGCCGACCGCGTAGGTGGTCTGCCGTACGGTGCCGATCGCCGCCGGGAAGGCCGGCAGCAGGATCAAGAGGGGGGTGAGCCGGACCGTACGGTCGTCGATGGCCAGCTCCAGCATCACGATCGGGATCGTCAGCGCGACCACATAGGCCATAGGAGCCCTGACCGCGTTTGTGGGAGATGGCTCAACCGCGCTCTCGGCGCGTGATGTCAGTGGCGCGTCGGTTGGGCGAGATGGCAAACGCCTGCGGACCACAGCACCAGACTCCTTCAGCTCTTCCGACCCCGCAACGGCAGTGGCCGCACTCTGTTGATGTGATCACTCACCTGCGTTCTCGGGCCGTTCCTGTCTGCACCCGCAGGGTTATGGGTGCAGAGGTGGGAGGGCTTGCTCGGTCCAGACGGTCTTGCCGTCGGGCGTATAGCGGGTGCCCCAGTTTCGGGACAGTTGGGCGACGATGAAGAGTCCGCGTCCGCCTTCGTCGACCGTCCGTGCATGGCGCAAGCGCGGTGCGTTGGCACCGGCGTCCTGGACCTCGCAGGTGAGGGCGTGGTCCTTGATGATGCGCAGTTGCAGGGGTGGTGGGAAGCGAAGTCGGGAGCGGTCAGCCGGGGGACGGATGCGGCCAGTGGGCGAGGCTGCCGGGCGAGGGCGCGGACTGGGCCGCTTCCGCTGCCGAGGGGTAGATCTCGTAGCTCTTGCGCATGCCGCTGAGCTCGAAGAGGCGGAGCACCCGGCCGGAAGCGGAGGCGATACGCAGCGAGCCCTCGTTCTCACGGATGCATTTCGTGAGCGCCACGATCGCGCCCAGGCCCATCGAGTCCATGAAGGTGACGAAGCCGAGGTCCAGGACGAAGTGGCGGTGCCCCTCCTCGAGGAGGTTGATCACCGCTTCGCGGATCATGGGGGCGGTGTGGGCATCCACCTCACCGTCGACCTCGGCGACGACCCAGCCGTTGACCACGTCGTAGCTGACCATCATGCTCTGGTGCCGGATGATGTTCGTTCGCACGGTCATCCCTCGTCACTCTCTTTGGGACAGTCGGGGTGGCCCTTTGCCGGCCGGTCGGCGAGAACGGCGGCCTGACTGCGGTCCACGTCCTTCGTGGCGGTCAGCAGTATCAGTTTGTTGTGCTCCACAAGGTCACACAGATGTTCGGCTGCCTCGCGCAGCTCTGCCGAGCGACGGTGACGGAACCGACGGAACGGCTGGGCTCGTGGCCGTACCACCTGGCGGTAACGTGATCTGTTCGGCCATGACGCTGTCTCCAGATCGGCCAGCCGCCTCGGCTGGAGGTCTCCGTGCCCCTGCTGCCGAGCGGCTGTTCCGGACACGCCCTATTTTATCGAGGGCCGGCGAGGACCGGCCCGGGAGCCGGTCAGCGGTGCGTGAGCAGCAGGCGCCATGCCTCCGGGCCGCGCTGGAGGTACTCCACCGCGAAGGCGCCCGGGTGGCGGTCCTCGATCTGACCCAGCAGTGGCAGCGGGTCGTGCGGCGCCACCAGGACCATCGCCTGCCCGGAGGGCACCGCGGCGATCGCGCCGAACACCGTGACATGCCTCAGCGAGTGGGGGACGTCGCGTACGTCCAGCTCGGGCACTGCGGTTTCGTCGGAGCCGCCGCAGCCACAGGCCCCACCGCAGCCACCACCGGCAGCGGCCGTCTCGCCGGCGGTACCGTGCCCCCGTCCGTGACCGAGGAGTTCGCGCATGCGGAACGAACCGCGTACCGCTGTCCCGGCAGCGCCGCGGTGTCCTGCAGTACCTGCGCGGCCAGGTGGCCCCCGTCACCGCGAGCGCGCTCGCCCAGGTGTGCGCGCTGCACGTCAACACGGTCCGCGAGCACCTGGACGCCCTCGTCGACGACGGCCTCGCCGTCCGTGAACGGTCCAGCCCCTCCGGGCGCGGCAGGCCCGCCTTCCGCTACCGGGCCCTCCCGCCGCAGGAGTCGCCCGCACGCGAATACGCCGGCCTCGCCGCCGTCCTGGCCGCGCAGATCGCCCGCTCCAGCGCCGACCCGCGCCGGGACGCCCTCGCCGCCGGCGAGGACTGGGGGCGTGTCCTCACCGCCGGGCAGAGGCCCGCGGCGAACCCCAAGGAGGCACGGACCCGGCTGCTGGAGCTCCTCGACGAGATCGGCTTCGCGCCGGAAGCGGACGCGGACGTACGCCAAGTCCAGCTCCGCCGCTGCCCGTTCGTGGAGACGGCACGTGAACACCCCGGTGTCATCTGCGGTATTCATGAAGGACTGGCCCGGGCGGGACTCGCCGCGCTGGGCGGCGCGCCGCAGGGAGTCGAGCTGCTGCCGTTCGCCGAACCGGACGCGTGCCGACTGCACTTGGGCATGACCGAGCGCTCCGGCGGTGAGGACCACACCGGGCACCCGACGTCGCCCGGCACCCCCGGGCACCGGTGACCACGGCGCCCGGCGCGCAGGCGCCCGCCGCGCAACCCTGCTGCTGGCCGCCGGGCTCTGCCTCCTCGCCGGTCCCGTAATCGTGGAGGCCGTTGCCTGTGGGCTGGTGCGGATGGCGACCAGGTACTGGTGGTAGCCCCGCGGCTCGACCTGGACTATCACTGAAGATCAGGAATACGGAACCATATTCGGCGGTCGGCGACCCATGCAGGTCGGCCAACGCGCCGTCGGCCTGGCCCGGTGTGCGCATTGCGGGCCGCTCGCCCTCCAGAGACGATGGAGCGACAGGCAAGCTCTGTGCAGGCCGCGGACGAGCAGCAAGGAGCCCTGAGCTGGTTGCTCCGTTTGGTGCGCGGGAGAGGCGGCGGCGTCATGAATCCCTTGAACACACTGAGCGATGCCGGAGTGTCGATCTGGCTGGACGATCTCAGCCGGGAGCGGCTGGTGTCCGGGAGCCTGGCGGACCTGGTCGCGCGCGACCGGGTGGTGGGGGTGACCACCAATCCGACGATCTTCGCCAAGGCGATCACGAGCGGCGACGCGTACGACGCACAGATCCGTGACCTGGCCGCCCGCGGAGTCGGAGTCGGTGAGGCGCTGCGGGCGCTGACCACAACCGACGTCCGATGGGCATGCGACGTGCTGCGTCCGGTCTACGACGCGACGGACGGCGTCGACGGGCGCGTCTCCATCGAGGTCGACCCCCGGCTCGCGCACGACACCGCGGCGACGATCGCGGAGGCGCGGGCGCTGTGGTGGCTCGTCGACCGGCCCAACCTGTTCGTGAAGATCCCGGCCGCCCGGCAGGGCCTGCCGGCGATCGCCGCGTGTCTGGCTGAGGGCATCAGCATCAATGTCACGTTGATCTTCTCCCTGGCCCGCTACGACGAGGTCATGGATGCCTTCCTCGACGGGATGGAACGCGCCCGCGATGCGGGCCGGGAGCTGTCCGGGATCGGCTCGGTGGCTTCGTTCTTCGTCTCCCGTGTCGACGCCGAGGCAGACGCACGCCTGGACAAGACCGGCAGCGCGCAGGCGGCCGGGCTGCGCGGCCGGGTGGCGATCGCCAATGCGCGGCTGGCGTACCAGCACTATGAGCGGGTGATCTCCTCGCACCGCTGGCAGGCTCTGGAGAAGGCGGGGGCCCACCCGCAGCGTCCGCTGTGGGCTTCGACGTCCGTCAAGGATCCCAGCTACCCCGACACGCGGTACGTGAGCGAACTGGTCGCGCCCGGCGTGGTGAACACCATGCCCGAGGCCACCTTGCGCGCGGTCGCCGATCACGGCGAGGTGCCGGCCGACTCGGTCCGCGCTCACTTCGACGACGCTGAGCGGGTATTCCTTGAGTTGCGGGAAGTCGGCGTGGACTACGTCGACCTCGTGCAGACCCTTGAGGACGAGGGCGTGTCGAAGTTCGACGCCAGCTGGGAGCAGCTCTCCCAGCAGCTCACCGAAACTCTCAGCATCGTGCGCCCAGCGCGGACCGGGGGCTGATCATGACTGACAACAGCGCGTATGTGATCGTCGGAGCCAGTCTGGCCGGGGCCAAGGCCGCGCAGGCGCTGCGCGAGGAGGGCTTCGACGGCACGCTGATCCTGATCGGCGAGGAGAGCGAACGGCCCTACGAGCGGCCGCCGCTGTCGAAGGGCTACCTGATGGGCAAGGACGCCCGGGAGCAGATCTACGTCCACCCGCCCCAGTGGTACACCGAGCACGACATCGACCTGCGCCTGGGGACGGCGGTCACCGCGCTCGACCCGGCCCCGCACGAGGTGACGCTCGCGGACGGCAGCCGCCTTGGGTACGCCGAGCTGTTGCTGGCCACGGGCTCCTCGCCGCGCCGCCTGCCGGTGCCCGGTGCGGACCTGGACGGGGTGCTGTACCTGCGCACGGTCCAGGACAGCGACCGGATCAAGGACGCCTTCTCCTCCGCCTCACGGGTGGCGGTCGTCGGAGCCGGCTGGATCGGCCTGGAAACCGCTGCCGCGGCCCGCGCCGCCGGTGTGGAGGTCACCGTGCTGGAGATGGCCGAGCTGCCGTTGCTGCATGTTCTTGGCCTCGAGGTCGCCCAGGTCTTCGCGGACCTGCACCGCGATCACGGGGTGGACCTGCGGTTCGGCGTGCAGGTCGCCGAACTGACCGGCAGCGCGGGCACCGTCGACGGCTTGCTGCTGTCCGACGGCACCCGCATCGATGCGGACGCGGTCATCGTCGGCATCGGCATCATGCCCAACACCGGCCTCGCCCAGGCCGCGGGCCTTCAGGTCGACAACGGCATTCTCACCGACGAGCGGCTGCGCACCTCCGTGCCCGGCATCTACGCCGCCGGCGACGTCGCCAACGCCTTCCACCCCCCGCTGGACCGGCGTATCCGCGTGGAGCACTGGGCCAACGCGCTGCACCAGCCCCAGACCGCCGCCAGGGCGATGCTGGGCCGGGAGGCAGCCTACGACCGGCTGCCGTACTTCTTCTCCGACCAGTACGACCTGGGCATGGAGTACACCGGATACGCCGAGCCCGGCGGATACGACCAGGTTGTCTTCCGCGGCGATCTCGGCGCACGCGAGTTCATCGCGTTCTGGCTCGCACGCGGCCGGGTGCTGGCAGGCATGAACGTCAACATCTGGGACGTCACCGAACCGATCCAGGCCCTCGTCCGCTCCGGCCAACAGGTTGACACCAGCAAACTCGCCGACCCACAGGTGCCCATCGAATCGCTCCTGCACAACGCTGAGTAGCCCTCGACGAGCAGTGGCTCCGAACCCAAGCCGCAAGTTCAGAACACCCCAGAGAGCAGGTCCGGCTCCCCCTCTCACGGGACTGACAGTGCTCGCGCCTGCTGACAAGCCGTTGGAGGATTCCCGATGAACGACAGTGCCGTGCCCGCTCCCGCCGGTCCGATCGTGGTCGGCACGGACGGCTCCCCGCACGCCCGGCACGCCGTGCTCTTCGCCCTGCGCGAGGCTCAGCTGCGCGGCACCGGTCTGCGGGCGGTCTGTGCCTACGACTACACCCCTGCTCGTTACACGGGCTACGGATGGATGGCCGTGCCGGAGGGCGACGGCGGCCTGTACGAACAGCTCCACGATGTCGCCCGACAGGCGGTGACCGACACGGTCAACGAACTGCGGCAGCAGCTCGGCGGGCCCCACGTGGAGGTGCAGATCATCGCCGAGGCGGGCCGCCCGGCACAGGTCCTGCTGGACGCGAGCAAGGACGCCTCACTGCTGGTGGTCGGCACCCGCGGTTCGGGCGCTTGGGGGCGTCTCACCCTCGGCTCGACCAGCACCGAGGTCGTGCACCACGCTCACCTGCCCGTCGTCGTCGTACCAGCCGACTCTCGCGGCGCCCCTCCTGACGTGTCGAAGAAATGACCACGTCCACAGTCCGCCGCCTGGCTGCGGCGGGTGCGGGCGCGGGTGCAAGTGCGACGAACTCCGTGGAGATCTCGCGGTTCCGGGAGGAGTGCAGGTGCCTCCCTTGCTCCGGGCGCTGCCACGGATGCCCTGGCCGTGAGGCTGCTCGGATGTGGACTCAGTCGCGATCCGCCCATCTGCGGCGAGCCGGACCACGGCCGGAGGGCTGCTGTGGCTCCGGCAGATCGGGGACAGCGGGGATCGGCCCGCTGCGAGGGACGTCCTTGGTCACCTTCAACAGGCTGCCATGGTGGTGGATCTCAAGCTCCATGCCCGCCAGCAAGGTGTATGTGGCCTGCTGGTGGGAGATGTCCACGCGCACGCAGCGACGGCGGAACTGCACGGCGAAAGCCAGCCGACTGATCTGCTCGGGCAGTCGCGGGGCGAAGGACAGGGCGTCCCCGTGGTGTCTCATCCCGCCGAAGCCCGCTACGAGCGCGGTCCAGGTCCCGGCCAGTGAGGCGATATGCAGGCCGTCGCGCGTGTTGCGCTCCAGGTTGGCCAGGTCCATCATCGCGGCCTCGCCGAGGTAGTCGTATGCCAGGCGTAGCTGGCCGACCTCGGCGGCGATTACGGCCTGATTGCCTGCGGACAGCGAGGAATCCCGGACCGTGAGCGGTTCGTAGTAGGCGAAGTTGCGGGCCTTCTCCTCCTTGGTGAACGCGTCGCCGCGCAAGTGCATGGCCAGGACCAGGTCGGCCTGCTTGATCACCTGTTTGCGGTACAGGTCGAAATACGGGAAATGCAGCAGCAGCGGGTAGCGGTCCGCCGGGGTCCCGGCGAAGTCCCACGCCTGGTGGGAGGTGAAGCCCGCGGACTGCTCGTGCACGCCGAGCTCCCTGTTGAACGGCAGCACGATCCGCCGGGCGGCATCGCGCCAGCCGCGGTCTCCTCGTCGTCCACGCCGAGCGAGGCGGCCAGGTCGGGGTGGCGCTCGGCCGCGTCGGCGGCCGCGCGCAGATTCTGCTGGGCCATCTCATTGGTGTAGGCGTTGTCGTCGGCGATCGCGCTGTACTCGTCAGGCCCGGTGACGCCGTCCAGGTGGGACACTCCGTGCGGGTCGTGGTGGCCGAGCGAGAGCCACAGCCGGGCGTTATGTTGGCGCTTCACTCTGTCTCACGAAGCACGCAAGTATGTTCACGTAGCTGTTGTCTCAGGGGGTCCGATGAAGCGCACCAGCACTTTCACACCCATCGGTCTGCACGACACCGGCGTCCCTTTCGGACAGTCGGTACCGGAGGCCGTGGTCCTCCTGCATCGGAGTGCGCAGGCTCGGGCATCTGGTCCGTGGTCCTTCGACGCGTCGGCCGTGTTGGAACGGGCGGGGGCATACGACGGCAAGTGCTTCGTCCTCGGCCCAGACGGTTCGTACGACGTGCAGTTGAACCGGTTCGGGCGCGAACTCGGCAGCTGGGACGTGCGGTCGGACAACGGGCGACCACCTCGCCGTAGCGGCTGCGTGGGGCGAGGACGCGGGTGCCGATCAGACAAGTCTGCCCGTTGTTGTTCAAGGTCGCGCGGAAGAACGCGTCGAGGTTGGGCTCCAGGTCCGCGTCGTCGAGGACGATCGCGGCGGACTTGCCCCCCAGCTCCAGGGTGACCGGACGCAGCAGCCTGCCGCACTGCTCGGCGATTGCCCGGCCGGTGGCCGTGGAACCGGTGAAGGCGACCTTGTCCACGCCGGGGTGACCGACGAGGTAGCCGGAAGCCTCACGGTCGGCGGGCACGACGTTGACCACGCCGGGTGGAAGGCCGGCCTCCCTGACGGCCTCGGCCAGCAGGAAGGCGTCGAGGGCGGTCTCCCGCGCGGGCTTGAGGACGATCGTGCAGCCCGCCGCGAGGGCCGGCCCCAGCTTGAACATGGTCAGGGTCTGCGGGAAATTCCACGGCACGATCGCGGCGACCACCCCGACCGGGGTACGGCGTACGACGGTGGTGCCGTTGCCGGCCACCGCCGGACGGGACTCCTCGACGCCGGTTTGCCGGGCAAGGGCGGCGTAGTACCGCAGTACGGCGGCGCCGATCACGGCCTCCGAGCGGCGGCTGGTCACGATGGGCATGCCGTTCTCACGGCTGACGAGCTGCGCGAACTGCTCGCCGCGCTTGCCGAGCATGTCGGCGAGCCGTTCCATCGCCTCGGCCCGGCGGCCGGGCTCCCATGTCGCCCACCCGGTCGGGTCGTCGAAGGCGCTGCGGGCAGCGGCGACGGCAGCGTCGACATCGGCCGACACCGCCTCCGGTACCCGTCCGATGGGCTCTTCGGTGGTCGCCGAGGCGACGGTGATCGTCGCGGCCGACGACGGTGCGACCCAGTCGCCGCCGATGAACAGAGAGTCGTACGTGTGTTCCATTGTTTGCATACTCCTTCGGAAGTGCCGGCCCCGTCGGTGGGCGTAGTCCTCGCCGCTGGCAGGGATCGTGATGTCGCTGAGGCGGACTGCAGGGGTGCGGACGTTCGTCGGGCGTCGGCCTGAACGATCTCGATGGCATCAAGCACAGGGCGATGCGCTACTCGCCGAGTCCGGCTACTCTCCCTTCGAGCCGGAGCGGTACGTTTGAACGTCACCAGTTGTCAGGCCACGTCGGTCTCTCGCTCGATGGCCTGTAGGCGATTCTTGAGCCGGTAGCTCGGGCCGTTGATGGCGATCACTTCACAGAGGTGGAGAAGCCGGTCGAGGATCGCGGTGGCGAGGACCTCGTCGCCGACGACCTGGCCCCACTCTCCCCCAAGTGGCAGTTCGGTGTGAGAGCGCTGCGGAGGAGCCGGTTGGCCGGTCGGGGCGTCCGATCGTCGGGCGGACCCGGCGTGGGGACGGCGTCGGGCATGGGTTACGAGGCTGACGGAGCGCCCCGGCTGGTGCCCGATGCCGCACGCTCAGGCGCCCTGGGCGGCCCACCGGGCGGCTTCGAAGGTGTTCACCATGAGCATGGCGATAGTCATGGGTCCGACGCCGCCGGGAACCGGGGTGATGAATTTCGCGAATCCGTCGAGCTCCTCGGCACGTACATCTCCCGCGAGCCCGTCGGGAGTGCGGTGGATGCCGACGTCGATCACGGCGGCGCCCGGCTTGACGTGCTCGCGGCCGATCAGGTGCCGCACACCCGTAGCGACGACGAGGATGTCCGCCTGTCGGGTGGCCGAGATGAGGTCCCGAGTTCCCCACGGCCCATGTCACGACACCACCGCCTTCGCCTCCCACCTGCCGCCGTGGTCCAGCAGCTTCTCCGCGTGGCCTGCGGCACGGTGGGACGCCCGGCCTCCCGGTGCGGTTGACGTGAAACGGGCGGGATCGGAATGCTGCCGAGTGTGCCGCCAATGAGTGTGTGAGCACGGCCATGACGGATGCTGAGGCCCAGCGGAGCGCACCGGCCCGTCCGGTCCACCCGGTGCTGGTGGGCTATGACGGCTCCACGGCCAGCGGGCGTGCGCTGGCCTGGGCTGCCGGAATGGCCCGCCGGACACGGCGGCCCCTGCTGGTCGCCTACATCACCCCGCCTCCCTCCCCCTACGACCCGGGGATCACCGTTGCGCCCTCCACAGACCCGCAGGCCGACGCACTTCGGTGGCTGCGGTCGGAGTTGCACGACACGCTCGGAGACACCGCTGTGGCGGACCTTGAGGCCCATGTGACCGGATGCCAGGGCGATGCCGCCTACGAACTGGCCCGCCTGGCCGACGAGCATCAGGCCGACGCGCTCGTGCTCGGCGCCCCAGAACACCGCTGGCACCGTCTGATCGGTTCGGTGCCCGCACACATAGCACGCCACGCCCACTGCCCTGTGATCGTGGTTCCGTGATCCGATCCGGGGCTGCGGCAGCCCGGCGGTGGGAAGCGAGGCCCTTCTAGCGCGGCGCGCATCTGTCCGAAGCCGCAGTACGGTGGCCATGCGGGGATGGCGGCGGCGACAGCCGTGTGGCTTCCGACCTGGCGGGAGGTGCCCGATGGCGATTGATCCGGAGCGGCCGAATGAGGCAGCCGCGCGGGCTGCCGCCGCGTTGGAGGAGATCGGCCGACGGTCGGACGAAGAGTCCTTCGAGGAACTGAACTCCCAGATACAGCAGTTGACTCTGGGTCAGCGCCAGCTGCGACGCCTACTGGACGCGGTGGTGGCCATCAGCGCCGACATGGACACCCGTGTCGTACTCCAGCACATCGTGGAAGCGGCCGCCGATCTCGTCCCCGCCCGTTACGGCGCGCTGGGGCTGCTAGGGGACAGCGGAGACATCGTCGACCTGATCACCGTCGGGGTGGACGACGAGAAGATCAGGGTCGCCTCCGGTCTCCCTCAGGGGCACGGCCTGCTGCGCCGTCTGATCGCCGACCGCAAGCCCTTGCGGGTCGACGACATCGCCGCCGACCCCAGCTCGGTCGGCTTCCCGCCCGGCCACCCGGTGATGACTACTCTCCTGGGTGTCCCGTTGATGATCCGTGACGCCGTCTACGGCAACATCTACCTCGCGGACAAACACGACGGCACGCCGTTCAGCGACGATGACGAGGCCCTGCTGACCGCGCTGGCCAGCGCCGCAAGCGTCAGCATCGAAAACGCCCGCCTGTACGAGCGCCTCCAGCGGGCCGCCGAACATTTCCAGCGCCGCCTGCTGCCCACCCTGCCCGACCTGAGCCCCCTCGCCGTCGCAGGCGCCTACCAGCCGGCCTCCGATCTCCCCCGGCTCGGCGGGGATTGGTACGACGCCGTGCTCCTGCCGGATGGTGCCACATGCGTCGTGATCGGAGATGTCACCGGCCACGACGTCGAAACGGCCCCTCTGATGAGCCAGATCCGCAACATGCTGCGTGCCCTCGCCTACGACCGCGGCGGGCCGCCCGGCGTGCTCGTGTCGAGACTCGACCACGCTCTGAGCATGTTTGACGATCCCCCCACGGCCACACTGGTGTGCGGCCTCATCGAGGGTGGCCGTGGCGGGTACACCTTCCGCTGGAGCAACGCCGGACACCTTCCGCCCCTGCTGATCGGCGCGGACGGGGACACCGGCTACCTGGCTCCCGCACAGCACGGCATTCCGGTGGGCTTCGATCCCTCCTTCCCCCGGTTCACACACGAGCACCCGCTTCCGCCCGGCAGCACCCTGCTGTTGTTCACCGACGGGCTGGTGGAGCGCCGCGACCGGGACATCGACACTGGCCTGACCTCCCTGGCCGGCCACGCCGCCCGCCTGGCCACGGCGCCCCTGCCCCGGTTGTGCGCCGACCTCGTCGCGGGGCACGACCAAGCATTCGACGACGATGTCGCGTTGCTCGCCCTGCGTGTACCCGACTGGCTGTCATCAGCGTGACACACAGGAGAGTGACGTCGGCTCAAGGGCCTTTGTCAGTCGGAGGATGCGGCCAGTCGACCAGGCCGTCGGGCGACGGAGCGCGTTGCGTTGCCTCCTCCGGTGAGTGGTAGATCTCGTAGGTCGCGTGCAAGCCGCTGATCTCGAAGACCCTGACGATCCGGCCGGGGGTGCATGCGATCCGCAGTGAGCCACCGTGTTCACGGATGCGTTTCGTGATCGCCACGACCATGCCCAGTCCCAACGAGTCCATGAAGGGCACGAAGCACAGGTCCAGAACGAAGTGACGGTGCCCCTCACCGAGAAGCTTGATCACTGCTTCGCGGATCATGGGAGAGGTGTGGATGTCCACATCACCGTCGGCCTCGACGACGGTCCAGTCGTTCACCACGTCGTAGCTCACCGTCATACGCTCGTCCCGGATGATGTTGGTTCGCATGGCCATCCCTCTTCGACGTCTTCCGCACGGCCGCACGGCGGTCGCCTCAACGCCTGGTCAGCGACAACTGAGTGGAAAGGGTCCGGTCGGCGGCCATCTTCTGCCGACCTCCATGCAGTGCAGCGACCAGGTTCTTGGCAGCAACCCGGCTCTGTCTAGCGCGTGTTGGGCACCTGACCGGCCCACACGCCCTCTCTGCTGGCAAGGTCACCGATCGCGGCACAGCCGCTCACAGGCCAGGCGTCGTGATCCTGGCGGATGGCCCACGAGTCTGGCCCTGCCGCGACGTGACGCAGCTCAAGGCGTCCGGCAGCTGCCTCGGCCGGCACGTGGCCGACCAGCGGTGGAGGAGCCGGCGTCGACGGCGGTGCGCCGTGCCCACGGCCCGACGATCAACATTCGCGGTCCGGCCACCCCGGCGGCCTCCCGCGTCGTCGTCACGGCTTCTTGGCAAGCCATTCGGCGAGTACGGCGGCCTGGCTGTGGTCCGCGTCTTTGGTGGCGGTCAGGAGTGTGAGCCTGTCGTGGGCGGCGAGGTCGCGCAGATGCTCGGCGGCCTGCCGGTGTCCGGCATCCTTCAGTTCGGACAGGTAGCGGCGACGGAACTCGGCGAAGCGGCTCGGCTCGTGGCCGTACCACCGGCGCAGTTCGGTCGAGGGGGCGACATCGCGCAGCCACTCGTCCAGGTGTGCGTCCTCCTTGCGCATGCCGCGTGGCCAGACGCGGTCGACAAGGATCCGCTTGCCGTCCTCGGGCGAGGTCTCCTCGTAGACTCTGTGGTAGGTGATCTGCTTGGCCATGAGGGCACCTTCCAGATCGATCAGCCGACCCGGCCCCCGGATGGTGTCGGCCGTGGTGCGCCCCGCGTGGGCGTTTCCGACTCGCCCATTTTATCGGTGATCGCCTCTGCGGGGCTCGCCCAGGCGAGTCGGCCGGCGAGCTGAGGAGGCCGAGCATCCGCGGTAACCGTGTGACACCGCAGGCCCACGACTTCCCGTCGGTTTCGGCCCCCCGACTGGGTTCCGTGCGCGAACTGGACGAGGCCGTGGCTACCTGCCGGGCCTGCCCGCGGTTGGTGGCCTGGAGGGAGGAGGCCGCACGCGTCAAGCGCAGGGCCTTTCGAGACTGGGAGTACTGGGCCAGGCCCGTGCCCGGCTTCGGGCCGCCGGACGCACCGCTGGCGATCGTCGGATTGGCTCCGGCCGCGCACGGTGGCAATCGCACCGGACGCATCTTCACCGGTGACCCGTCCGGCGACGCGCTGTACGCGGCTCTGTACGACCTCGGCCTGGCCTCCCAGCCAGTGGCCACGCACCGCGACGACGGGATGGAGCTGTACGCCGTGCGGATCACGGTGCCGGTGCACTGCGCACCGCCTGACAACCGCCCCACCACCACCGAACGCGACACCTGCCGGCCATGGCTCGCCCGAGAGCTGGAACTCCTGCGTCCGACCCTGCGCGCGATCGTGGTGCTCGGCGGCTTCGCCTGGCAGGCGCTGGTACCCGTACTTGCTGACACCGGATGGCAGGTGCCCCGTCCGCGCCCATCCTTCGGGCATGGCGCACACATGCAGCTCACCGATGCCCGAAGCGAACGGGTGTTGCACCTGATCGGCGGCTACCACCCGAGCCAGCGCAACATGTCCACCCGCACACTGACCCCCGCCATGCTCCGCGGCGTGGATCGCCCAGATGGCTCGTGTGTCCGAGCTTGTGAGCAGCGTCGCTTGAAACCATGCGCGAGTGTTGACGGCCCATCCCTTGACGACGTCTCGCCACCGAGCGCCGGCTTCGCGCTCGACCGTGGCGCTCAAGGCGGCCATAGCGATCTCCGGCTTGATCACGGTGTTGTTTCTCCTGATCCACATGTACGGCGACCTCAACATCTTCAAGGGCCGTGCTGCCTTTGACGACTACGCCCGCTGTCCGCGGACTATGGGTGAACCGTTCCTCCCCTGCTCCGGCGTCCTGTGGATCACCCGGGTGGTGCTGCTCGCGAGCGTGTTGGTTCACATCTATGCCGCGGTGACGCTGCGGAGACGCGCCCGCGGGGCGACCGCGGGTCCCCCGAGCTCCGCGAGGCCGCCAGTCGCTTCGTGTCACCTCCGGAGGTCGCACCACACTCCGCCGGCGCGGCCGTCGACGTGACGCTGATCGACCACCTCCGCCGCGGGCTGAGCCACGTTGAGCGACGCGTTGTCGGCCGCCGGGTTGATCAACTACGAGACGAGTGGTGGCATTGGTCGTACGGCGACGGGTACTGGGCACTGCAAACCAGGCAGTCGGCCGCCCTCTACGACCCCGTCGAACTGCCCTGGCACCGCACCACCACCCACGTCTTTCACGAACGAGAAGCGATCTTAGGATCGGCGTGTGAGGGCTCGTCTCACTCCGTCCGCTCACAGAGAGATCACACAGGCAACAGATCATCTCGTTCCGCTCTGCGGGTAACGTCGAGGTATGAGTCATCCACACCCCGACCTCAAAGCCGCCCCTACCCTGCCCGAAGGAGGGCTGAGGGTCATCGCCCTGGGCGGCCTGGGTGAGATCGGCCGCAACATGACCGTCTTCGAGCACGCCGGCAAACTGCTCATCGTCGACTGCGGCGTGCTGTTCCCCGAGGAGAACCAGCCCGGCGTGGACGTGATCCTGCCGGACTTCACCTCGATCCGGGACCGGCTGGACGACATCGTGGCCGTCGTCCTCACCCACGGCCACGAGGACCACATCGGCGGCGTGCCGTACCTGCTGCGCGAACGATCCGACATCCCGGTCGTCGGCTCCAAGCTGACGCTGGCGTTCCTGGAGGCCAAACTCAAGGAACACGGCATCCGGCCCCGCACGGTGCGGGTCCGGGAGGGCGACCGGCGCGGCTTCGGTCCCTTCGACTGCGAGTTCGTGGCGGTCAACCACTCCATCCCCGACAGCCTCGCGGTCGCGATCCGCACCGGAGCCGGGATGGTGCTCCACACCGGCGACTTCAAGATGGACCAATTCCCTCTCGACGACCGCATCACCGATCTGCGTGCCTTCGCCCGTCTCGGCGAGGAGGGCGTGGACCTGTTCCTCACCGACTCCACCAACGCCGAAGTGCCGGGTTTCACCACCTCCGAGCGTGAGCTGAACCCGGCGATCGAGCAGGTGATGCGCACCGCACCGCGGCGGGTCATCGTCTCCAGCTTCGCCAGCCATGTGCACCGCATCCAGCAGGTCCTGGACGCCGCCCACCAGCACGGCCGCAAGGTCGCCTTCGTCGGCCGGTCGATGGTCCGCAACATGGGCATCGCCCGTGATCTGGGCTATCTGAAGGTTCCGTCCGGTCTGGTCGTGAGCACGAAGGAGCTGGAGAAGCTCCCGGACCACAAGATCACTCTGGTGTGCACCGGCTCCCAGGGCGAACCGATGGCCGCGCTGTCACGGATGGCCAACCGCGACCACATGATCCGTATCGGCAAGGGCGACACCGTCCTGCTCGCCAGTTCCCTCATCCCCGGCAACGAGAACGCCATCTACCGGGTGATCAACGGACTCACCCGGTGGGGCGCGCACGTGGTCCACAAGGGCAACGCCAAGGTGCACGTCTCCGGGCACGCCAGCGCCGGCGAGCTCGTCTACTGCTACAACATCGTCAAGCCCCGCAACGTCATGCCCGTGCACGGCGAATGGCGCCACCTGCGGGCCAACGGCGACCTCGCCATCCGCACCGGCGTCGACCCGGAGCGGGTCGTCATCGCCGAGGACGGCGTCGTCGTCGACCTCGTCGACGGGCGCGCGTCCATCACCGGCAAGGTTCCCGCCGGCAACGTCTACGTCGACGGGATGGAAGTCGGCGGCGCGACCGAGGCGTCCCTCAAGGACCGACTCACCCTCGCGGAGGAAGGCGTCGTCACGGTGGTGGCGATCGTCGACGCCGACACCGGCGCCCTCGCCGAGGCCCCCGACTTCCTGGCCCGCGGCTTCGTCCACGACGACACCACCTTCGAGCCCGTCATCCCCGTCATCGAGAAGACCCTGGCCACCGCGGCCGAGGAAGGCGTCGGGGACGCGCACCAACTCGAACAACTCGTCGCCCGCGCCGTGGCGAACTGGGCCTTCCGCACCCACCGCCGCAAGCCCCTCATCATCCCCGTCATCATCGACGCCTGAGCCCCGGCGGCACGGTTTCCGGTTCCGTTCACGGTCTCGCCGGCATCCAAGCCGAGCACGGGAGTCAGCAGCCACCCACCTTTACGCCGACACCAGCGACAAGACCACCGGGCACGACCGAGGCGACCACGTTCGCCACGGCGAGACCGCGCACGCCCTGGCGCCCATCGTCATCGCGAACCGGTCCTACACCACGTGTACCAGTGGGGCCGCCGTACCGTCCCGCTGAGCCTGGCCGCGGAGATCCAGCACCGGCTGCTGCCGTCGTCGCTGGCGTGTGGCCGGGGCGCTGGAGCCGGCCGGCCACGTCGAGGGTGACACCTTCGACTACGTGATCGACCGGGACACGGTCCAGCTCTCCGTCACCGATGCCATGGGTCACGACGTCGACGCCGCGCTGCTGGCCACCCTCTTGGTGGGCGCGCTGCGCCGGGCCCGGCGGGCCGGCGCCGGCCTGGCCAAACAGGGCCCGCCAGGCAGACCAGGCCATGCGCGAGCACGGCCGCCAGGGTTACGTCACCGCTCAACTTCTGCGGATCAGCCTGATCGACGGCGAGACCGAGTTCATCAACGCCGGGCATCCCTGGCCGCTGCGGATGCGGGACGGACAGGTGCGGGAGATCGCTCCGAAGATCGATATGCCGTTCGGCTTCCCTGCCCCTCGCAGCTACCGGGTCCAGTCGCTGGACCTGCGGCCGGCGACCGGCGACCGGCGACCGGCGACCGGCGACCGGCGACCGGCTGATGATGCTGACCGACGGCATGCTGGAACGCAACGCAGGCAGCCTCGATCTGCCCGACCTGATCGTGCGCACGCGCGCGCTCCACGCCCGCGAGGCCGCCCGCACCCTCATCGCGGCGATCGTCGACGCCCACCACGGTTCACCTGCAGGACGACGCGACGGTCATGTGCCTGGACTGGCAGGGCGTCGCCCACTCCCGGCGGGACGCCGACACCGGTGCCGACCTCACCGACGCCTTCGCCCCGTCGCGGACGAGGCAGAGCATTCCCGGACCATGACTCGGTCCTTCTCCGGTCCCCGCTGCTGCGGGCCCTTGGGCGGACGCCCCAGGGGTGCTTTGCCAAGGATGGCGGCCTCACCGTGGCACTCGGCTCCGGAGGCGGCCCAGGCGCGGCCTGACAGGGACGAAGACAGCGGTCAGGACCACCACACCGGTGACGAGCAGGTGGAACAGGCCCTTCGCCACCAATCCTCGGAGTGGTGAGGGAAGTTGGAGGAAGCATCAGCGGCGAGCGAGGGAGCACTCGTCACCGCGCCCCTAGTTCTCTGTCCGTGTCGATCGAGGGCGCCATTTCGACCTGCTTCTTGTCGTAGCGACCTTCAAATGCCCCGGATCGACCGCCGCGTCGCCCGGACGGCGAACACCAGCCGGTGCCGGATCGGCAGGCCGAGCGCGACCGTCGCCAAGCCGGGCTGGTCCGTGGTCGTGTCGACGTAGACCGCTTCCAGGGCACCGACCCTGTGGCGCGGAAGGTCGGTGTCTGGCCTCGCCGTTCCCTGGCGCCTTCCGTCTCGAACTCGAGGCTCCTCCGTCGCGGGTCAGCTACGGACCGATGCCTCGGCCACCGCCCGGCCCGTTCGCGGTGCAGCACGCGGCAACGCGTGTGAACAGCGGCGCAAGACCGGACGCCGTCGCGGTCAGTAGGTGGCCAGGGAGATGGCGATGTAGTGCGCGGTGAAGGCTGCCACGGTCAGGGCGTGGAAGACCTCGTGGTAGCCGAACCAGCCGGGTGAGGGGTCGGGCCGCTGCAGGGCGTAGACGACCGCGCCCGCGCTGTAGAGGAGACCGCCGACAACGATCAGGACGACTACCGCTGCTCCGCCGGTGTGCAGGAAGTCGGGCAGGTAGCGCACCGGCGCCCACCCCAGGGCCAGGTAACACGGGGTGTACAGCCATCGCGGAGCTCCGACCCACAGGACCCGGAACACGATGCCGGCAAATGCCCCGGTCCATACAATCCACAGCAGCATGGAACGCTGTTCAGGCCGGAGGAGGAGCACGGCCAGGGGAGTGCAGGTGCCGGCGATGATCAGGAAGATGTTGGCGTGGTCGAGTCGTCGTAGAAGAGCCTCGCCCAGTGGTCCCCAGGTGCCGCGGTGGTAGACGGAGCTCGTTGCGAACAGCAGCCAGGCGGTGACCGAGTACACGGCGCAGGCCAGGACTGCTTGCGGGGTACGGGCCAGGCAGATGAGTACGACACCCGCGATCAGTGCGGCAGGGACCATTCCGGCATGGAGCCAGCCACGCAATTTCGGCTTGATCGGTTCGGCCAGGTCGGACGCCCGCTCCACCAGGGCGGAGACCGAGTGACCCTTCTCCCCTGCATGTCCGCCTCGCGGTCCGTCGGGTAGCCCGTCTTCACGGCGCTCTCCACGCGCCGAGGCGACGTGACCGTACTCGACTTCAGCGGCATCACGGGACACAGCTTCTCGTTCTCCCTCGGGCGACGGGGCGTCACTGACAGCAATGCCTTAATGCTAAAAGACCTCACTCCGGCAGCATTCATGGAAGGTCGGTCCAGGACCCCAGGGCCATCTCCGGGCCCGGGCCGGCTCGCCACCGTGTGAGTTCCAGCCCCGTTGACCCTCCCGCCGATTGGGCCTGCCGAAGCCGAGTAGAACGGCCGCCCATGGGAAAGATCAGGGCTTACGAACGGGCATCTCCGCTCGCCTACGCGCAAGGATCGCCGATGCTTCCTGAGGTCCGCCCCCACGTATCCACCGCCCTCGCAGACCAGTTGGAACACCAACTGGACCTGGCTCCGCATCTTGAGGCCGGCCGGCTCGATGTGGAGGGCGTCGCCGGCATCGCGGTCGTCGCAGCCGCCCATTCCGACGGCTATGCGGCCACCGGCCATCTCCTCGGGCTGCTGGCCGCGCTGCCCGCTCCCACCAAGGCAGGGGAACGCTTCTGGTCGGACCTGTGGAGATCGTCGGGCACCGCATACCTGCTACCCGTCAACATGAAGGCTCAGGTGCTGCGTTCTCTGGAAGGAGAGGGAACCGCCCTGGCCAGGCAGATCCTCTCGGCCGTCGAGGAGATGACTCCGCCCCAGCGCGTCGCGGCCGGGGAGGTGATCGGTCAAGCCCTCGCCGAGTCCGACCATTTGCCTGACCTCAAGACACAGGTCATCGGCGAGTTGTGGCTCCGAGATCTCGAACTCACCGCCTGGCGCGTTCTGCATGCGGACCGCAGATGGGACGATCCGGATGGACGGCAAGCATTCCTCGCCGCCTGGACGAGCACCTGACCGTCTACTGCTCCAAGCTGCGCGCACAGAGGCGCAGGGCATGCGGCACACGAACCGGACGACGCTCGAAGCAACTGAGGTCAGGAAGTTCGGCCGAGGTCACACCCGCCTCAACAGATCAGGGGTCGCGCAGCAATGGCTGCGCGGCCCCTGATCCTGTGCACGCCCGGCACGAGCAGGCGCTTCGCCCGGTGGGCGTCAAAGCCCGCACGGGCGGCGCTCACCGAACGCGGTGCGCGATCCCCCGGGCAGGTCTGCCAGATCAGGCCAGGTTGATGTTCTCGGCCTGCGGACCCTTCTGGCCCTGGGTGACGTCGAACGTCACGGCCTGACCCTCCTGGAGCTCACGAAAGCCCGTGGAGTTGATCGCGGAGTAGTGCGCGAAGACATCCGGGCCGCCGCCGTCCTGGGCGATGAAACCGAAGCCCTTCTCCGCGTTGAACCACTTCACAGTTCCCGTTGCCATGTCTGATGCCTTCCAGTCGATGAACGCCTCCCACTCCATGTGGAAGGCAGAGGTGATCGCCCTGGTCCCTGCGGCACAGCACAGCAAAACGCCCACACCGAAGGCGTGGGCAAGAGGGAATTCCGAACCACGACAGCTGACGCAGACGCTACACGCCCACACGCCGCGTCACCACAGGAAACGATCACACCGCACGGCAGACCGTGCGTGCGGTGCCCGTCGGCGCGGACGGGCACGCTCATCTCACGCTGCTGCGGTCGGGTTCGCCGATTCGGTGGCGCGGCGGAATTCGGCGTTGAGGCGCTGGGCTTCCTCGAGCTGGTCTTCGAGAATGATGATGCGGCAGGCGGCCTCGATGGGGGTGCCGTGGTCGACGAGTTCCCGGGCGCGGGCGGCGATGCGCAGCTGGTAGCGGGAGTAGCGGCGGTGTCCGCCCGCGGAGCGCAGCGGGGTGATGAGGCGGGCTTCGCCGATGGCGCGCAGGAAGCCCTGTGTGGTGCCGAGCATCTCGGCGGCCCGGCCCATGGTGTAAGCGGGGTAGTGGTCGTCATCGAGACGGCCGAAGGTGTCGTCTGCTGTCATCGCACCTCTCTGTGGAACACCTCGAGGGGCCCTGGCGCCGTACTGGCACCAGGGCCCCGAAGGAACTACTACACCATCTGCCGGCCCTGATACTGCACCGGCCCTCTGTTTCCGCAGACCCGACCGAGACGCTGTCGGGGGCGCGGGGATCGCGGTTGCTCGACCGGAGACCACCTCACTATCGATGTCCTGCGGTACCCGGGGCCAAGACTTCCACCCGGGCGATCCTGATGGCGCTCGGCTCCTCCGTTCTTCCCTCTTGATCAACTACTCACTAACGGAAACTGCGTACTACTGGTACTGCGCACTGCTGGTGGCCTGCCACAGCGCCACTCTTCGGCAGCCAGCCCCGTCGCCGTCCTGCGACCACTCTGGCTTCGGAACTCCACCACCGCACCGTCACGCCAACTGCAACTGCGTACTGCTGCCCGGCAGTTCATGTCTGCCGGGCCTTGCTCGATCTCGGCTACGAGAGAAATCGTAACCACAGCGTCGCGAATGTCTACTCTGGCTGGCATAGATTTCCGCGCCCTCGAAGATGCGGTAGTCCGCCTCCACCGGTCCGCCTCGACCGGCCCACAGATGGTTCAAGCAGCTCCGAGGCTCGGTCCGGCGCACTCAGTGGGGTGTCGGCAACGGCTGAATTTGGGACCAGTTCGAACGGTTCAATCGTGAGCCACTGTGCGGCCTCCGGTGGTTCGTCAGTCGTTGTCGGTGGCGGT